>PAHT02000010.1 GCA_002705045.2 Paracoccaceae bacterium
GTCGGAGATATTCGTCGCATTTAGTGTCGCTCCAGAGGATATAATAAATGCATCACCAGTTGATAAATCAGATATGGTATCAGTCCCAGCCTCAACATTAAAACTGTCGTCTCCATTTCCTCCAGTTAAGGTATCACTGCCGTCCGCCCCGGTGAATATATCATTTCCTGAACCACCAGTTAATGAGTCAGCACCCGAACCGCCCGTAATCGTATAAGAGCCGCTTGTCGAATTAGTCATTGTTATTGTAGCACCGTCATTTCCTGCAAATAAATTCGCCGTTCCACTATTTGACGTTAAGCTCGTTGCAATAAAGTCGGAGATATTCGTCGCATTTAGTGTCGCTCCAGAGGATATAATAAATGCATCACCAGTTGATAAATCAGATATGGTATCAGTCCCAGCCATAACATAGAACGTATCATTACTTGAGCCAGTGTTCGAGGGTAAAAATCTTTCCGTGGATGGCTCAATTGATCCTCCATCACCAGTTAATGTGTCATTTCCAGGACCTCCTGTTAAAATATCATTACCTGAGTTTCCAATAATAATATAATTTCCAGCATTAGATAGACTTAGGTCGATAATTGCACCGCCCTTCTCAGCAACTAGGTTTGCAGTTCCAAAATTTTCAGTTGAGTGATTAGCCACAAAGTTATCAATATTAAAAGCTGTCGCAATTGAATTAGATGAAACTTTTAATACATCCCCAGTACTGAGATCTGTTATATAATCACTTCCCGAAGTAATAACAAATGTATCAGAGCCCTCTCCACCTGTTAAAATATCATCCAGAGGTCCTCCCTCTAGTAAGTCAGTACCAGAACCTCCAATTAAGGTATATTCACCAGAACTGCTACTCCTCATATTAATATGAGCCCCACCATCTCCGGCTAATAGTTTGAACGTTCCGGTATTTACGGTTTCACTTGATGCAATAAATTCCTCTTCTACTAGAGCATTCAAAGTAGCACCGCTATAAACAAAAACAACATCACCAGTATGCAGATCCGTAATGGTATTAAAACCAGCTGTTATTTCAAACGTATCCTTCCCAGGCCCTCCGGTTAAGATGTTATCGGCTTCACTATCCTTAATAAGATCATTGTAGTTCGAGCCAATAACATTTTCTATGTTGATTAGCGTATCGGTATAGTCGCCAACAGTTGCTTGCGACAATGTTTCACTTAAATTTATTATAACGTTGGAGCCAGCATCTGCATAACTGACTGTATCAATATCCGCTCCACCATCAAACGTATCATTTCCACTGCCAGCTTGGAAGGTGTCGTCCCCAGCAAACCCTAATAAGATATCTGACTTGGAGGTTCCTCCTAAATAGTCATTATCATCTGTACCTTTAATATTAGAGTTATTACACGCTGTTAGAAAGAAAATCGAATGCCCAATTAGGACTGCTGGTACCTTCTTGATTGTCACAAAATTTCGGAAATAATTAAAATTACGAGTTGACAATTTGACATTGCCACTATCTACACCTCCTACTCTGAGTAACAAATCAATATTCCTTTTCATCATTCGTGCCATAAAACAACATTTTGATTTTACAAACAGTATTTTAAAAATATTTAAGTACAGAAGTATGCACTGATTGATTAAAGAAATGTGCTATTTCAACCAAAGACTCTTTTCAAGACTCCACATCATAATAATGAAACTATATTTAAAAACACGCCTATCAACCAGTAACGACAACAATTTAAACCTATAAAGTAAATTAACTCAATTTGCGGAATTGCATTTTTTGATCGTCAGACCAATAAACCCGCAAAACAAAGCCATTATCAACAATTGCTTCACTACTGACAACTTTTTTGTTAAACAACCAGCCTCTTCTTTTGGTATCAGAAAAGTCTATAAATAGCTCTTCAAACTTTTTGTTATAACTCAAAGAACGCTTAATTTGATTTTGTAGGTATTGAAATCCTTTTCCGTCTAAGGCAGATAATAAAACCTTATCTTTGGAATTTCCATTAGTTGACCTTAATTCATTAAAATCAGAATCACTCAATTTATCAATCTTATTATAGACTTCAATACAAGGAGGTTTGCTTTTAGTACCCCAGTCCAAGCGATCAAGCGTATTTTTTACGTCTTCTGCTTGCTGTTCACTTTCTTTATGAGAAATATCTCTTACATGCAGTATTATATTCGAATGAACAACTTCTTCAAGCGTAGCCTTAAACGCAGAAATTAAGTGCGTTGGTAGATCAGAAATAAAACCCACCGTGTCTAAAAGAATAACTTTTTCTGACCCAAGTAAAGAAAAAAGACTCATTTTTGGGTCTAAGGTGGCGAAAAGCATATCTTTCTCTAAAACATTTGAGTTGGTCAAGTAATTGAAAATCGATGATTTTCCAGAATTGGTATACCCAACTAAGGAAATGATTGGAATATTATTTTTTTGGCGATTCGATCTTTGTAAACGTCGAGTTTTGATAACCTTTTTTAAATCATTTCTAATTCTAAATATTTTTTCATTAAGGGCTCGCCTATCCGACTCAATTTGAGTTTCGCCAGGTCCACCCATAAAACCTATACCACCCCGCTGACGCTCCAAGTGCGTCCAACTCCTTACTAAACGGGTTTTCTGATACTCAAAGTGAGCAAGATTAACTTGCAACACACCCTCTTTAGTCTGTGCTCTATTGCCAAAAATCTCCAGAATTAGGCCTGTCCTGTCTAAAATTTTTACCATAAGGATTTTTTCAAGGTTTCTTTGTTGCATTGGAGAAATTGTCGCATCAATCAAAAGTAATTTTATTTCTAAATTTTTAATGATGACTCTTAACTCATTAATCTTACCATGACCAAAAAAAGTGCCAGCATTAATTTTACTTAGATTTAACTGCAAAACTAACTTTACGTTAAGTGTTTCTATTGCTTTTGATAGCTCTACAAATTCTTCTACTCTAGTATTATTTATCTTGTTTTTACTTCGATTGGTTTTTGATACTTTAGGACAAATTACTAAGCAGAACATTAAAGATAACTAACTTTCAGTTTCACCATCATACATTTTAAGTGGTTGTGTTGGCATAATAGTCGAAATTGCGTGTTTATAAACTAGTTGAGCCGCACCATCTCTTCGAAGCAATACACAAAAATTGTCAAACCAAGTTATGACACCCTGAAGCTTTACTCCGTTAACTAAAAAAACTGTTACAGGGTTTTTGTCTTTTCTAACGTTATTAAGAAACGTATCTTGTAGATTGTTCTTTTCACTACCCATTTAAACCTCTATCTATTTGTTTTTATGTAACTCGCCTGATAGACGCATTCTGTATGTCTACTATTTATCTGACATAGTAGCAATACTAAGATGTTAAAACCTAGTGTGAAGAAATTGATTAAGGCACTTTCAGAAAAAATCCATTCCAACTTGAAGCATACTTTCGATTTCTGGTATATCTTTAGACAAAGCAAAAATTGTTATGACGGCACCTTCTTGAAGCTTGGTGTCACCTTTAGGTATTTTTGTTTGACCATTGCTCTTGATGGCTCCTAAAATAGAATCTTTAGGCCATTTTATATCTCTAACTGCTTGTCCAGCAATTGATGACGTGCCGAGAACTTGTGCTTCTATAACCTCTGCTTCGGCGTCACCAATCGAGTAAACTGACTTTACCAGACCATGTCTTATGTGTTGCAGTATCAAAGATACTGTAGTTGTTTTTGGACTAATAAACCCATCCACGCCCATTGGAGAAAGTAAAGATGTCAGTGAAGGGTCGTTAACAAGAGAAATAGTTATGGGGCACCCTGACTCCTTAGCTCTAGTGCATGAAAGCATGTTAGTTTTATCATCATCGGTCAACGCCAACACTGCATCCACTTTGTCAATATTTGCCTCCTCTAGGAGATCTAAGTCTAAGCCATCACCATTTAAAACAATTGTTTTTTCTAATTTATCAGCTATTTTTTCCGCCCTTTTTCGGCTTCTTTCTATTATTTTAACATGAAATTGTGAAAATTGTTTTTCAAGTTGAGTCGCGACTTCTAAACCAACATTTCCTCCGCCAATAATAATCAACCGTTCACCACTTTTCGTAGTCTTGCCAAAAATTTCAAATATTCGCGGCACATCATCCTCAAAAGAAAATATATAGATTTCGTCGCCTGCAAATAATTGATCTTCTGGCTTAGGAATAAATAGTACGCGATTTCTACGAACGCCAACAACTATAGCTTCAAGTGTTGAGAATAATTCTGATAGTTGTCTTAATGGAGTCTCTAAAACAGCGCAGTCATCACCTAATTTAATTCCTAATAATTGAGCCGAACCATCTAAAAAAGTTTCTGTTTCAGAAGCTGATGGCGCCTGAAGTCTTTTTATAGCAACATTTGCGACCTCTTTTTCTGGAGAAATTATAAAGTCAATAGGCATATGCTCAGCTCGATATAAATCAGAATAATCTATTGCCAGATATGATTGTTCCCGAACCCGAGCAATCTTTCTTGGAATTGAAAAAACAGAGTGCGCCACTTGACAGACCACCATATTAACTTCATCTGAAAGTGTCACTGCAATTATCATATCAGAATCTTTAGCACCTGCTCTTTCCAAAATATGTGGGTGTGAGGCTAATCCAGTAACTCCAGCTACATCGAGTGAGTTAGTTAATCGTCTAACAAGTTCAGGATCCTTATCTATTACAGTAATATCGTTATTTTCAGAAGACAGGTGTTTCGCTATTTGCCAGCCTACTTGCCCTGCTCCACATATAATTAATTTCATTAACCACCTTAACTTTAGATTTAATTAGAATTAGATTAAGTCTTCGTCTACGTCTCTTACTCTCTATGATCTGAACTTATATCCAATGTCTTAATCTTTCTATGGAGAGCAGATCTTTCCATGCCTACAAACTGTGCAGTTCTCGATATATTTCCACTAAATCGTCTTATCTGTGTAATTAAGTAATCACGTTCAAATACTTCCCTTGCTTCACGAAGTGGTAACTGAACAAAATCAAACTTAATATTTTCTGAGTCTTTATCATCACCTTTATCCGCCAATTCGGTGTGAAGAATTTCGCTTGGCTCAATTTCACCTGATAAAGGTCCTAGGATCAAGGCTCTTTCTATTGTATTCTTTAATTGTCGGATGTTTCCGGGCCATGAGAGCGTCTGTAATTTAGCGATTGCTTCCTTCGATAAAACCCTAAAAGGCAATCCTTCCGATTTATTAAAAGAAGACACAAAATTTTGTGCTAAAATTTCAACATCCTCTCGTCGTTCCTCAAGAGAAGGAAGTGTGATAGGAACAACATTTAATCGATGATAGAGCTCTTCCCGAAAATTCCCATTGATAATCTCTTTTGATAGATCTTTAGTGGTTGAGGATACAACCCGTAAATCTACTCTAACTTTACTATCACCGCCCACCCGAGTAAATACTTGCTCGATTAACACACGTAAGATTTTTGACTGAGTGCCCTTAGGCATGTCAGCAACTTCATCAAAAAACAAAACCCCATTATCTGCTTGCTCTAACAAGCCCGGTTTTATCACACCATTTTCTTCTTTTCCAAATAAAACTTCCTCCATTCGATCAGACTCGATGGAGGCACAAGATATCGAAATAAACGGCCCACCTACTCTATTTGAATTTAAATATATATATCTTGCTGCAATTTCTTTCCCAGATCCAGCTGGTCCTCGCAACATCACTCTACCATTTGACCTAGTAACCTTATCCAAGTTCGAAAGCAACAACTTGAATGCGGTAGACTTTCCAACCATGTTATAACCTAAAAACTCTTTCTTTCGCATTAAAATCAATTCGTTGCGTAATTTATGGGCCTCAAGAGCGCGGTTTTTAATTAAAAGTAGCTGATCAATATTGAATGGCTTTTCGATGAAATCATAGGCTCCCTGTTTTACAGCCGCTACAGCAATTTTTATATTTCCGTGACCAGATATAATAACAACAGGTACTGTTGGATTATTTTGTTTAACTGATTTGAGGATTTCTATTCCATCCATCTTACTATCTTTAAGCCAGATATCTAATATCAATAGCTGCGGTGGTGTTTTATTTATAAAATTAATTGCTTCTTCTGAGTTCTCTGCTAGCCGAACTTCATGGCCGTCATCGACTAGAATCTCACCAATTAATTCTCTGATATCTTTCTCATCATCAACAACTAAAATATAACTCATTTTTTATTTCCTACATTCCAAAATACTAAAATAATCTCATTTATAAAAGCCGAATTTGACCGTCCTTTTTCGATATTGTGGGTAACGTTAACTGCGCAATTGCTCCTCGATGCTTCAAAGGCTTAAAAGGTTCTGCATCCAAAAGATTTAAATAACCATCATGCTCTTCAACAATCTTTTTAACTATCGCCAAGCCTAACCCAATTCCATTCTCTCTTGAACTAACATACGGCTCAAATAATTGATTTTTCTTCTTTGGTAAGCCAATTCCGTTATCTATAATCTTTATTAAGACCTTTGTCTCCGTTTTACTTATTGCTACCTTTACTGAACCAGAGGCTTTAGACTTAAATAATCCCTGTCTGTAAGCTGTTTCAATTGACTCTATTGCATTCTTAAACAAATTATTAAACACTTGTCTAATTAGTGAGGGATCAACAAAACAAATAACAGATATCTCGTTATGTTCCTTTAAAATTTTGATGTCAGAATTTGAAGCTGTATGTAATAAGATTACCTCATCTAAGATTTCCATAATATCAAACGATATTTTTCTTGGCTCGGGCATTCGTGCAAATTCAGAAAACTCATCGACCATTCGTCTGAGACCATCAGTTTGACGAATGATCATATCAGAATATTTCTCTAATGAACTTCTTTCATTCCCAACCAAAGTTGCAAACTTTAGCTTCAACTTTTCAGCCGATAATTTAATTGGTGTCAATGGATTTCTTATTTCATGAGCAATGCGCTGCGCAATATCGCCCCACGCTGCATAACGCTGAGCTGAAACTAAATCAGTTAAATCGTCAAATGTAATAACGAAGCCTTCAATTATACCATTAGATGCGCGTCTTGTTGTTATTTTTAGTAAAATATCTTCATAAACATTGTCTCGAATAATTTTTATTTGATCTTGAACTAGTTCATCCATTACTACGCGAGCTCTGTTGAAAAGAGGCAAAAACTCAGGTACTGATGAAGGAAGAAAGCTTTCAGAGCTAGGCTCTAACTTTAATTGCAAAATTTTCTGAGCAGCTGGGTTTATTACCTCTATTCTACCGTCTGGGTTTAGTCCTATAATACCACCAGATACATTACCGATTACTGTTTCAAAAAGACGCTTTCTAGTTTCAATTTCATGATTATTTTTAAGGAGCGTATCACGTTGTATTTTTACCCGTTTAATCATTTTATTGAAAGTACGTCCTAAAAGTGCAATTTCATCCTCACCACTCTCTTCTGGAACCTGAATTTCAAAATCGCCTTTACCAACTTTTTGTGCAGCACCGGCAAGATCACCAACGGGTCGAGCAAGCTTTTCAGCAAACCAAAGAGCAAACCAAACAGCGCACAACAAGACTACGACTGAGAAAGCTAAATAAATTAAACCAAAACTAAATAACAACTGGCTTCGCTCTCTTTCTATCTGATTATAAAGTAGAACATTTTCTTGTGTCTCATCTAGCAGCGATAAAATATTGCCATCAACATTTCTTGAAACATAAAGTAACCTATTTAAAAAACCGTCAATTTTTACAAGAGCACGGAATTCATTGTTAGGCCAATCCTCAATTATTACTACATCGCCAACGGCGGCAAATTGTAAATCTTCAGCAGAGATCTTATCAAAGTCAAATAGATAACTTTTTTCACCTCTCAAACGCAAATTACCGGCATAGTCAACTATGAACGCCTCTGACAATGAAATTGGTTGATTTTGACTTAACAGATTTCTTATATTTCCTTCCCCAATCGTTGGATTCATTTTCTTTTGTAAACTTAAGACTGACGCAAGTTTAATCGCATCACTCCGTACGTCCCGTCTATGCTCAAATTCATAAGCTTGAGCTGACTCCATAGAGTTTCTTACAACACGCTGGACATTGTCTGAAAACCAACCTTCAAGCCCATAATTAATTGAAAACGTTGCAAATATTGCTACAATAACCGTTGGCATAAGGGCTATAAAAATAAATACGCTTGTGAGACGCACGTGAAGCCTAGATCCCACTGACTTTGACCTTCGTGCAAGAATCAGTCGGGTTATTCTTAATGCTACCAGTCCTGCTATAATTAAAACATAGACTAAATCTATTAGTAATAAAATATTTAATATTTTTGGCTGGCTTACTTCGCCAATAAAGGCAATCGAATTAAAGGTAAATGCCATCAACAGTGGCCCAATACCTAGAAAGCACAATGTCATGACGTTTTTTACAGATCGTTTTTTAAAAATTTCTGCTGCTTTTAAAAAGACGATTATAAGAATATTATGTTGCAAAGCAGTAACAGTATCCTCAAAAACTTATTGAATGTTGTATTCTTACATCATTTTTTTACCACGTGATACATTTATATCAAGCCCCTTTATTTTTTTTCGAAGAGTATTTCTATTAATTCCCAGTAATTCTGATGCTTTTAGTTGATTTCCACGAGTTGAAGCCAACGATAACGCAATTAATGGTAGCTCTATTTCTTTGATTACCCTATCATACAGGCCGGGGGGTGGTAAATTGTTCCCATGCAGATCAAAATATCGCTTTAAGTGATTTTCAACCACCAGAGAAAATTGCTCAGTTTTGTTATCATCTTTATATGAGGATTCAAATCCAGATAATTTTTCCTTAAGTTCCTCTTTAATATCCGTTGAAGAGATTAATTGATCCTTGCTTAATACTACCATTCTATTCACGAAGTTTTTAAGCTCGCGCACATTTCCTGGCCAATGCTGTTTTTTCAGTAATTCAATTGCGTCAGGTGCAATCAATTTTAGACCCAGCCCTTTAGTTTCTGCCAAACTTAAAAAATGATGAACTAAATCACTAATATCCTCAATCCTCTGATTCAAATTTGGAAGCTTTATTGGAACAACATTTAGCCGATAAAATAAATCTTCTCTAAAGTTACCTTCATTGATTAATTCTCTTAAATCTTGATTTGTTGAAGCTAAAATTCTTACGTCTGTTTTTATCGTTTTATGTCCTCCAACCCGAGTAAATTCTCCAGTTTGTAAAATACTTAATAATCTTGATTGAGCGACTAACGATAAATCGGAAACTTCATCAAGAAAAATAGTACCTCCTTCAGCTTGTTCAAATTTGCCAACCACGTCTACATCTAAATCAATTGATGGTTCCTTACCAAATAATTCAACTTCTACAAGATCTTCCGGTACTGTCGCAATATTTACTTTTACAAATGGTTTTTCTTTTCTTTGTCCAAATTCGTGCAACGCAGTTGCTACAAGCTCTTTACCAGTTCCTGAACTGCCACTAATTAAAACTCCAAGATCCGTGCCCATTAATCTTGCCATGATTCGGTAAACATCTTGCATTACGGCAGACCTTCCTATTAGAGGTAACGTTGACTGGTTACTTGAAACAGATGGACTTATTTCAACTGAAGTCTTTTTAATGTTTGATAGTGCTTGGTTCTTCAGCGCTTTCGAAACACTCTGTAGAAGACCTTTGAGATCAAAAGGTTTGGGAAGATACTCATAAGCACCAGCCTCATTAGCGCGAATAGCTGTCATTACTGTATTTTGTGCGGACATTACAATTATTGGAAGTTTAGGTCTTTTTCTTTTTAGAACGGGAAGAATATCAAGTGCATCTCCATCAGGCATCATAACATCTGTGACTAACACATCTCCCTCGCCGTCATCTAACCATCGCCACAAGGTACTTAAGGTACCAGTAGCCCTAACCTTACAGCCGGCCCTGGTTAAAGCTTGTGCTAAAACAGTTCTGATTGATTTATCATCATCTGCGACAATAACTGTACCCTCCATAGACTAACTTCCTTTGCTTTTTACTCAGCCCATACAGGCATCAAAACTGAAAAAATCGATCGCTCATTCACTCTAGAGTATTCAACTACACCGCCATGATCTGAAATTATTTTTGATACTAATGACAATCCTAAGCCTGATCCAGTAGATTTAGAAGAAACGAAAGGATCATACAAATCCTCTTTAATTTGCTCAGGAACACCAGGTCCATTATCAATAATTGAAAATTGCAAGGGCAGATTTTCTTTTGCAAAATTACCAATATTAAGTTTTACACCCTGCTTGAATCCTGTTTCAATAATAATTTGGCCAGAAGCTACCGGAACAGCTTCAGCAGCGTTTTTTAAAAGATTTTGAACTACTTGAAGCAAAAGATCTGGATCACCTTTGACAAGTGGTAGGGATGGATCATAATTCTCAACTATTTCAATTTTTTGTGCGAACCCGGCACCTGCGGCTCGTTTAGCTTGACTTAAAATATCATGTATGTTCACTGGTTCTTGCTTGATTGGTGTAAGATCACCGAAAGTTTGGAATCTGTCAATTAAACTCTCCACTCGGTTAACTTCGGTTTTAACAATTTCCAGTAGTTCTTTATCATCAAGTGACACGCTAGACTCTAATAGCTGGGCGGCTCCAGATATTCCAGCAAGAGGATTTCTAATTTCATGTGCTAACATCGCTGCCATACCGGTAACTGATCTAGCGGCTGATCGATGAGTTAAACTACGATTCATTTTTTTTGACATCCCATGTGGATGGAAAAGCAGTAATACGTTTTCATCAGAACTATTCATTGGAGCTGATATCACATCATGCGTGGAACTAGATTTGTTTAACCAAAAAACCTCCACGTTATATAATGTTACTGAGACTAAAGTATTACGAGCTTGGTCAACAGAATTAAGTATGATGCTATTAGCACCTAAATAATTTGCAACAGGTTTATTTTTTATATGTCTAATTGAGCTTAAACAATATGTCTCAGCAGCACTATTTGCGGTAACAATTATATTACTTTTTGAAATTACAAATGCTGGATACGGAATAGTGTCCCAAATTACCTCATACGATTCATCTGATTCAGGCTGTAGCATTAAAAATTATCCCTAATTTAGAAAATTAATTCCAATTTCTTTGCAAATTCATCTATCGAATTCTCACTCAATAATTCACGTCTGAAAGTGTTAGAAAGTTTAAATGGCTTTAAATATTTCTCCAAATGCTTTCGAAAAATTTTCAACCCCACATCTTTACCATAAAATTTTAAAGTCTTATCCAGGTGTAGACTTATCAACTGATTCATTTCTAACTGGTCAGCAGGTTTTGATTCATTGCTTCCAAAGACAGCTGCTGAAAGCTCGCTAATTAACCAAGGGTTGCCAATTGCTCCCCTACCAACCATTATACCATCCGCAAAAGATTTATTTATCGCCTCTATTGCACTTTCTTGATCAATAATATCACCATTTACAATTACTGGAATTGAAACCACGTCTTTTACATCTTTTACACAAGACCAATCAGCTTTACCAAAAAAAAACTGGTTCCTAGTTCTTGCATGCACCGTGATCATTTGAACTCCACTGTCTTCTGCACTTTTAGCGATCATTGGTGCGTTCATATTTTCTTCGTCCCAACCCAATCGCATTTTTACCGTTACTGGAAGCTTAGTAGCACGGACAACTGAGTCGATAAGATTTTGAGTATGAGTTGGTTCTCTCATTAATGCAGACCCAGCAAATTTTCCTACTATTTTTTTTGCTGGACACCCCAAATTTAAATCGATCAACTCACCACCTTCATGCTCAATAACCTTTGCAGCATAAGTCATCCATTCTATTTCATGACCCGCGATCTGAATTGCGGTTGGGCAGGTTTCAACATTTGTTTTATTCGCACTAAGGTTTTCTTTTATTTTACTTTCAAAATATACTTTATCCTTTTCACTACTTGCAATCATCTCACTGACTACTAACCCTGGGCAAAACATTTTAGCAATTTCCCGAGATGGAGAGTCAGTAATTCCTGCCATTGGAGCAAGAAAAACTGGTGGATTTAGTTTAAGACCATTTAAAACGAGAGCCAATATTGATTAATCCTTATGCAATGTGATAAAATAAGTTATTTTTTAGGCATAATCAACATTAATGATACTTAAATTATGAGAGGGACAAGTCTATGGAAACAGTGGCGATAATAGTTGCTGCAGGCCAAGGCAACAGAGCTGGTGGGGTAATACCGAAGCAATATGTAAAATCAAAAAATACAAGGATGCTAACCCTTACAATAAAGGCATTCCTTAAATCAGATCAGATAGGAGCAATTATTGTAGTCATTAACCGCCTTGACGAGCTATTTTACTCGAAAAGTATAGAAGCTATAAATGATAGCCGTCTTCTAAAACCGTGTTTCGGTGGAGCTGAGCGCAGTGACTCCGTTAAAAATGGTCTAGACATGTTTGAAGCACGTGCGCCAAAAAATGTTCTTATTCATGATGCGGCGCGGCCATTCGTCTCGGAAGGTCTAATAAACAAAATAATAAAAGAATTAAAAACTCACAAAGCAGTTTTGCCTGTCTTATCAATTGTAGATGCCATATGGGAAATAAGGGATAAAAAAGCAACGTTCCCACAATTAACCCCTGGTCCCGATAGGACTAACCTTCTGTTAGCTCAAACGCCGCAAGGCTTTGACTTTAAGACTATCTTGTCTGCTTACAATAATTTCAACTCCTCAGCCTTTGATGATATTACAGTTGCTTACAAAGCGGGCGTTAAAATTAAAACAATCATTGGCGATAATCGAAATAAAAAAGTTACATCAGTAGAAGATTTAAATGATTTTAAAGGAATAAAAAAATGAATCTAAGGGTTGGAAATGGTTTCGATGTTCACAAGTTACGTAAAGGTAAAAATATTATTCTCTGTGGCATAAAAATACCTTATAAAAAAGAATTAGTAGGTCACTCCGACGCGGACGTGGCTATGCATGCTTTAACAGACTCTATTTTTGGCGCGCTGTGCGAGGGAGATATAGGTATACATTTCCCGCCAACTGAACAGCAATGGAAAGATGTGAGTTCTGAACTATTTCTCGAAAGAGCACTTTCATTAATGTTTGATCGCCAATATGCAATTATGAATATTGATTTAACTATAATTTGTGAGGGACCAAAAATCAAAAACCATTCCTTAAAAATGAGAACAAATATCGCTCGAATCTGTAGAATAAACTTAGATCAAGTAAGCATAAAGGGAACGACGTCCGAGCAACTTGGATTTACAGGACGAGAAGAGGGGATCGCTACGATAGCAACAGTGCTGATAAAAAAAGGATGAATAAAATCTTTGTCTCAGCCTTTTTTATTGGATTTTTACCTTTTGCACCAGGTACTTTTGGGAGTCTTTTAGGCGTTCTTTTAGGCTTTTTAGTGCAAACGGTGAGCGGCTTTCCAATTTTTATGAGTTTGACCATATTGCTATTCTTTACAGGTTGGTATGCATCCAAGAAATATATAGCTAAAAATAGTGTGAAGCATAAAATAGACGACCCTCAAGAGATTGTCATTGATGAAATAGTTGGGCAATTAATATCCTATTCTCCAATTTCATTTTATATTTGGGTTTCTAAATCTGACTATTTTTATTCGAATTTTTACGATTGGTTAATTGCCTTTGCATTGTTCAGATTATTTGATATATTTAAACCTTGGCCAATTAACTTGGCCGATAAAATACCATCAGCGCTAGGCGTAATGTTAGATGACGTGATTGCGGGTTTGTATAGTGCCACAATAATTTGTATTTTGCTGAATATTAATTAATCAAGTAAACTTAAATGGAAAATCATAAAATCATACTTAACGAAATTATTCAAAAATGCTCTGATAAAAATCTATTGATAACTTCTGTTGAAAGTTGCACCGGAGGTCTCATTAGTAGTGCAATTACTGATATTCCAGGTTCTTCTAAAGTTTTTGATAAAGGATTAGTTACTTATTCAAATTATAGTAAAATTAAACTTCTTGATGTGCCAGAAGAGCTAATAATTAAATATGGAGCAGTAAGTAAAGAAGTTATTACTAAAATGGCCGTAAATCCAGTAATACAAGCTAAACAAAGAAATCAAATCACTATTGCAACATCTGGTGTTGCCGGCCCGGATAAATCTGAGAAGAAACCAGTAGGACTGATATGGTTAGCCACATATCGATGCGACAGTTTACTAATTAAAAAGATTGAGTTTGGTAACTTAGACCGAACCATAATTAGAAAGAAAACAGTGCTTGAAGCTCTCAAGTTATTAAAAACAAACTTAACAAATTAATTTTGATAAAAATCAAAAAGCTAGTCGAACAATTCTTCTGCTCTTTTTTCAAATGACTTTACAATTCGTCTCATTGCTTCATGGAATACTACACCAATTAGTCGTTGCATTATTCTTGATTTAAACTCGAACTCAACATTAAAACTTACCAAACAACCATCTGCAGACTCTTTAAAAGTCCATTTGTTATTCAGATACTTAAATGGACCAGTTAGGTACGTCACTATAATTTCTCTTGAATTCCGATCTAAGAAAACCCTCGATGAAAATGTTTCACTAATAACTTTGAAAGAAACACGCATATCTGCTTCTACGACATTACATTTTTTAAATTTGTCGTTTTTTTCTGATGTTACTTGAACCTTTGTACACCAAGGAATGAATGTCGGATATGACTCGATATCTGCAACAAGTTCAAACATCTGCTCTCTTGAATATGGTAATAATCGCTGCTCAGAATGCTTTATCATTTAATCGAAACCACGCTGTTTCCTTCAAAAAAACATTACTTTACAAACTTAACTAGTTTTTTTCTATTATTTTTTAATTTTTCAAAATCAGCACCAGCATGATATGAAGATCGAGTCATCGGTGTAGACGAGACCATTGAAAATCCTTTTCCTACTGCTACCTGCTCAAATACTTTAAACTCCTCAGGAGTAATAAACCGTTCAACTGGAAGATGTTTTTTTGTTGGTTGAAGATATTGTCCAATCGTTAAAAAATCAACATCGGCAGCTCTCATGTCGTCCATGACTTGTCCCACATCGTTTTTCTGTTCGCCTAAACCAACCATTAACCCAGATTTAGTAAAAATTAATCGATCTAATTCTTTTACTCGCTGAAGAAGCCGTAGAGATGAATAATACCTCGCACCTGGCCTAACAGTAGGATAAAGAGACGGTACCGTTTCTAGATTATGATTAAATACGTCTGGCTTCGCTTCAACTACTGTTTCGAGAGCTTCGCTATCACATTTTAGGAAATCAGGCGTTAAAACTTCAATTGTGGTTCTTGGAGAGCTGTGTCTCACTGCCCTAATAGTCTGAGCAATATGATTGGCACCTCCATCTGGCAAATCATCGCGATCTACCGATGTAATAACAACATGAGTCAATTCAAGCCGCTTCACTGCGTGAGCCACTCTTCCAGGCTCGAATGGATCCAATTGCAGAGGACGTCCTGTCGCAACATTACAAAATCCACACCCCCGAGTACAAATATCGCCCATAATCATCATAGTTGCATGACCGATTGACCAACACTCACCAACATTTGGACAACCAGCTTCCTCACAAACTGTAACCAAATTATTATCTTTTATAATCCTCTTTGTTTTTCTATAGCCTTCCGAGTTAGGTGCTTTCACCCTTATCCACGCGGGTTTCTGTTTAATTTTTATGACTTCGGGCTTTTTGATTTTTTCAGGGTGTCTCACTCGCGAAAGTGACAACTTTTTACTGAGATCAGACATGATATACGACCTTTAAAGGATCAATTGATGGGTTATCATATAATAATACCAATTAAATAGTGCAAATAATTAAAATATCCAAGCTTTCACCATTAAAAATTCAGAAATGAATTGTTCGATCCGATGAATTTAATGCACTCTCATGTATCGCTTCTGATAAAGTTGGATGTGGAAATATAGTTTCGAAAAAATCTTCATCGGTTCCCTCCAGCTGTTTACTGAGAACAAAACTATGAATAAGTTCTGTTACATCCGGTCCAACTAAATGAGCACCTAACAATTCTCCAGTATTTAAATCAAAGATTGTTTTCGCAAAACCACCGGTGTCTCCAATTGCCAAGGCTTTTCCATTAGCAACGAATGGAAACTTTCCAACTCTGACGTTATAACCATTTTCGCGTGCTTTATCTTCTGTTAGTCCAACGCTTGCAATTTGCGGTTCACAAAATGTGCAACCAGCGATATTACTAACTTTGAGCGGATGAACATTAATTCCAGCAATTTTCTCAACTACCATCACACCTTCATGACTTGCTTTATGTGCAAGCCAAGGTGCTCCCGCCACATCGCCAATGGCGTAAACATTCTGTATATTGGTTTCGCAAAATTCTGTCGTAACTATATGATTATTCTTTGTTTTTATACCAAGAGATTCAAGTCCAATATTCTCGATATTTCCAACTATTCCGGCAGCAACAATTATTTTATCGAACATTTCAACTTGCAGTTTATCTCTAGTATTTAATTCAACAACTAATTCATCTTTTTCTTTCCGAAAACTAGTTATCTTAGTATCCTCAAATATTTTTATGCCTTTCTTTTCAAATTCTTTTTTAATATGCGCCGCGATATCACGATCCTCATTTTGAAGAATTCGCTCAAATAGTTCTATAATAGTGATATCACATCCTAGACTTTTATAGAATGAAGCAAATTCCACTCCGATGGCGCCTGAACCAACTATTAGCATTTTTTTTGGTACCCGATTGGGTCTTAATGCATGCTTATAATTCCATACAAAATCTCCATCGCATTCTATACCTTCTAAATCCCGAGCTCGCGCACCCGTCGCAATAATAATGTTGTTGGCGCCGATTTCTTTTGTTTGTTTGCCAACCAACACTTCTACCAAGTTTTGGTTTTTTAAGAACCCTACGCCAATAATTGTTTTTATTTTATTTTTTGACAGCAAATGTTTCACACCACTAGACAACTGATCAGCAATTCTTTTCGAACGAGTAACGATTTTTTCTAAATCAAAACCTATATTTTCTGCCGAAACACCATAGTCCTCCGATCTTTTTAAAGTGGACAACACCTCAGCTGACTTCAACATAGTCTTAGTCGGAATGCAGCCCCAATTAAGACAAATTCCACCCAGGTGCTCTTTTTCAATAATTGCGACAGACATACCTAACTGAGCGGCTCGAATTGCGGCAACGTAACCTCCCGGTCCCGAACCAAGTATTACAAGATCATATTTTTCATTTACCATTAATATTTAACAGCCTCTCTTTAACTGTTCTCAGACATTAAGTTAATTTAATCTTTCAATTAGTCTAGTCTTATAGTTTCCAAAATAGAAATACTAAACAGAAAATATCAATTATTTGTAGCTCGGCTTTCTTCGATAGCTATTTCCTGTGAAATTTCAACTGCTACATTGGTCGCTTGCGGCATTATAGCGACATGGGTGGTGGATGATTCAACATCAAGTGTAGATCGTTTCGTCGAACGATAGAGACCAAATCCAACAATACTAATAAATGAAATACAAACTATAAAAAGAAATAATTCTGGTCCAAAATTACTCATTAACTGTCCCGTCAAAATTGGAAGTAAGACGCCACCAATCCCACCCATGAAAACTAGCCCTCCCGCTGCTGACGACATATCTGAATGATCTAAATAATCGTTGGTATATGCAATTACAACCGAATAAAGTGGATTAACCACACCTCCGGCAATAAAAAAACTCGCTAAAACAATGTAGAAATTGTTGTAGAAAATCAGTCCTGCAAATACACCAAAAAAACCCACTGATGATAAAAAAATAATGAGTTTTCGTCGATCGATCCGATCGGAAATAAATCCAACCGGATATTGAAACAGAACGCCAGCGACGTAAATTGATCCAACAAGCAAAGAAATTTCTCTTATAGACAGACCTTTTTCACTCCCGTAAACAGCCGACATACCAAAAAGTAACGAAAACACCCCTCCAATAAGAACCATTGTAATAGACCCAAGCGGCGACGTGTTGTAAAGACCCTTTAGGCTCATTCGCTTTGCAGTTGTAACAATTGGAACTCTGCTAACTGAAAGAAGTATGGGTGCAAACGAGATTGATACGAGAACAGAAATGATAGCAAATAAAATATACGAAGAAGGATCTGCAAAATTTATTAGAACTTGAGCCAATAAAATTCCAGACATTTGAACAATCATATAAACCGACATTGTTTTCCCTCGATTTTCATTCGATGCGGCTTCATTTAGCCAACTTTCTGACGCAACATATACGCCAGAAAAACAGAACCCAACCAGTAAGCGCAATAAAAACCAAGATATTGGATCTACAAAAATCGCGAAGCCTATAAAGGACGCAGAGATTAATGAAGCAAGAGCCGCAAAAACTCTTACATGTCCCACGTGACTAATTAAAATTGGAGCAATCTGTGAGCCTATAAGCATTCCTACCATATATGCACTCATCAAATATGACATTGTACCCGGCGAAAAACCTTCGATAGATCCTCTAATTCCTAATAAAGTACCTTGGACACCGTTCCCAATCATAAGCAATAACATTCCAAGAAGAAGAGCCCATGCATTTCTAAGTAAGTATATCATATGATCATCCAAAGATTTTACAAAAGATACTTATGCATTTTCGAACAGTGGAAGATATTCTCTATGCGACAAATTCAAGTCGCAATTAGATATTTGGGATAAGAAGTGAACTATCTCCATATGAAAAAAAACGATATTGATTTGACAATGCATGATTATAAATTTTTATTCGTTCTTTGTTACCCACAAATGCTGAAATAAGCATCAAAAGTGTTGACTTTGGAAAATGAAAATTAGTTATCAATCCATCTGTCATTTTAAATTTATAGCCCGGCCGTATAAAAATATTTGTTTTACCATTAAATTGTTTAATTTCACGTTTAGAAACCGCCGCGCTCTCGATTAGTCTTAATGAGGTTGTTCCAACAGAAATTATTCGACCACCATCCGCCTTGGTTCTATTGATATCATCTGCCACCGTTTTTGTAATAACCCCATTCTCAGAATGCATCTCGTGATCAGAAATATTTCTGGTGGTGACAGGTAGAAACGTGCCAGCACCAACATGAAGAGTTACAAATGAAAATTTGATGTCATTATTTTTTAATTTTTTTAATAAAGCCGAGTCAAAGTGTAGTCCAGCTGTTGGTGATGCTATGGCACCATATTTCTTTGCAAAAATTGACTGGTAATTTAAAGTATCAGCATCTGTGTATTTCCTATTTTTTAAAATATACGGTGGTAACGGTAATTGACCTATTTTTGAAATTTCTTTTGCAAGAGCACGCCCAGTTTTAGAAAATTGTAGAATGCAGTGGTTATTAATTATCGAAACAACTTGCGCGCGAAGTGCTGTTGAGAAATTGATATACTCGGAAACCTGTAGCTTTTTGAGAGGCTTACAAAAAGCACTCCATTGATTTTCAGAAATTTTTTCTATTAGTAATGACTCAATTTTTGCAATACCAGTACCTGAAATGCTAGAGCGAACTCTTTCACCAAACAGCCTAGCGTTTAAAACTTTTGTATCATTGAAAACTAAACGATCATTTGGCCTCAGATATTTAAATAAGGATTTAAACTGATCATCCAAAATGCCACCATCTGAATAGACTAAAAGTTTAGATGCAGATCTTGGAGTTACAGGCTCTAAAGCTATCAAATGATCGGGTAAATTATAATCAAAATTGGTTAGATTATTTAAATTCATGGCAAGCCTAATTAAAAAAATACCGTAGTTTTCCTGGAGCAATGATGGATAGTGGATTTATACTAACTTTCGGTTCATCAATTTTTCCAACAGCAGAGTAATTTATACCAAAGGCACCCTCACCTTCCTTTCCTCCTAAAATATCACCGACTAAGGGAATTTTTTTTACCATTCCGTTTACGGAATAAGCTGGCGACAAAACCCCATTGTAGTCTATTATCTTCCTATCCATTTCACGAGTTCCCGATAAAGTAATTCCAAATGATTGATTGACCGCAAGTCCATCTGATATTGTAAGAAACTTTCTATTTGTTGAAAAATCTGCCTGAATTCTGTTGAACACAAGACCTTTGCTACTCAAAATATCAATGATCCCCTCAATACTAGTGAGAGAAATTAATTTTGCTAAAAGAGGCGCCTCGATGACCCTCAAATTTCTTACTATTATTGATCCCTTGATGTTGGTATCAGGCATTCGCACAAATTTTAAGTTTAGATCTCCACCAAAACCACTAGAATAAATTTGACTTTCTAACAAAAATTCACCGGCATTATTTGATTTGACTTCAAAAATTCTTTCCTCTCCATTTCTTTCAAATTTGATATTAACTTCCGGCCCACCATTAAGTCTCGCACTGCCATAACCTGAGAGAGTTGGACTAAATCCAACGAATCCACTGAAACTTGTCAGTACAAGATTATCTTTAATTTTAAAATTCAAAATATTTGTTTTTAACTTAAAATTATTTTCAGCAGACCAAAAATTATATTTCGGCGCTTTGAGGTAATCATAAAATAGACCGTCGACGACAATGACATTTTGATTATTAGAAAAATCATAGGAAGCTTTGCCTTGGAAATAATCTCCTAATTTAACAGTGGTTGCAATTATTTTATTTACTTTATGCTTCGAGGAAAATAATAACCCCTTGAAGTCGTGAGTTGCGGTATTAAAATGGAAACTAGTAGGTTTACCTGGCGTCCAACCCAATGCTAAAATGGCTGGTTCGCCTTTTAATTTTTTAAATCCAAAATTTGAAACCCCAACAGATGCATGGAGAAGATCAGCGCTAAACCGTACGACTGGTCTCTGACCAGGAGGAAATGTGATATTATTTTGAAACTTGATTTTTCCATTTCCTAGATAACCAACCTTGGTTAAAAATTCTGGAGTAAAATTATTGAGTTCCGCTTGTCCATTAACTTGTAAAGTTGCAGCTACATCTCTTAAAAATACTTTTTCATAGATGCCCTCCAAAGGAATTCCTGCCAACTCTCCATTTATTTTAAAAATTAAATCATGCTTTGAAACATTCGCATCAATTGATGAAACAACTAAGGGTTCGTCAAACATTGGTAGATTTAATATAAAATTCTCAAATAACAGCGAACCTTTTATTTTCTGAAAATCAAAAATTAAATTTGGATTTTCGATAATTGAGAGGGAGTCTAAATTATTCAACCGAACCTTTAATTGTCCGGTTAAGTTATTGTGGAGTAAATAGTCGCGATACTTAATATCATGAGAAAGGTTAAAACCCATTTTTTTAAATATTGAAACAAAGTCAGTATTTTTAAGGATAGATAAAATCTCAAACTCTGAACTAATTAATATGTTAAACTTGTTTCTATCTTTTATACTTTCGAGATTAATATTATTGAAATAAAGCTTGAAACCATCAATTTCTTCAACGTAACTTTCCTCTACCTCAAACAATAGCGATTCGCTTGTTAAAGCAATTTTACCGTCCCGCATGATAAATTGCTTACCTTCAATTCCGGTTAAAAAAGTACTTTCACTAAAAGTAAGTAAGTAAGCAAAATCTAATTTTGACAAATGGTCTATCGTCCAATCAATAGAAATATTAAATTTTTCGAGATTTTTAATAAAATGAATATGCGGAGATGCATGAAAATAACTCGCAGAATTTAATTTTTTTAATAAGTTAATATCAACATTTGTCGCATGCGCTGAAAATTTATTAAATTTATTTGGAGCAACTAAAAAAGAAAAATCACCTTCAATTTCGACGCTAGTACTGTCAACAAAAAAACTAGCATTTTTTAAAATGACAGCATCATTGTACAAATCAATTTCAAGTTTAGAATTATCAATTTGCAACCGATCATTTTTATTTTCAGATAGAAACAAATATGAGTCTGGAAAAGATATTTTTATGTTAGCTAATTTATCTTGGTTCTTAAGCCGTAATTCTCCAAACCCTAGCATGTTAAAATACTTAGAACTCAAGTTAACTGATTTTAAATCTATGACATATGGATCAGCCGTTGACTCAAATAAAACCAATAAACTACTTAACTTCTGTTTGTTGTCAGATTTTTCTAATTGAAAAAAGGCAATATCATTCGCGGTCAAATTACCATAGTACGATTTTATCTTTTTATTTTCATCAAGTTCAACATTTAGTGAACCTGCTACAGCAAAATCAATGTTTTTGAAAATCGAATAGTCAGTGTTGTTTACAATTCTTAATTGAGATGGAATAAGATTTTTGACAGTGGTTTCAGTCCGAATACTAGTATTGTTACCGGAATAACTTGCTTTAAAATCCACCAAAGCATCGTTGAAATTATCTTGAGGAAAATTAGCTTGGGCAGTAATGAAAAAACTATTATTTGAAGCTATAAAATTCAATCTTTTTGTAGTTAATTCGACAGCAACTCCAATCATTTCATCAGTAATAGTTACTTGCGGATTCAGCACCTCAATAGATGAAATATTTTTAATCCAAGAACTAAAAAACGTTCCGTAAGTTTCTCTCGTATTCAATTTATAATTACCTAACGAAATTAAAATTGAATTTTTGACAGTGCGTTTAAATTCGATGGGAATACTACTCAGCTTCAAAGAATAATGAAAATTATTAGAAGTGATCGACTGAAGTATATTCAAATTAATATCGATATTCTCCACCATGACACTATCGGTATTATCTTTCTTAATACTTAGGTCGCTAACTCGGATCATAAGTTTAGATAGGTTTGGACCAAAAAAAACTTTTGTAGATCCTATTTCAATTTTATGCCCATCTGAATTTTGAGAAAGAGTTTTCGCTAGATAATTTTTTAAAACGGGAAAATTAAAATTCATATCCTGCTGAAAATAGATTAAAGTAGCTATAAAAGAAATTACCAAAACCATAAAACTAAGCAGAAAATATGCTATTAGCTTAAAAAATTTAAAAAAAACTCGTATATTAAAAAAAGTAATTTTACTAACTCCGATTCTATATTATATATGGGTATACCCTAAGTAACAATTTCGATGAATGCCTATCTGTAACCCTGTAGAAAAATTTTGATCAGGGTCAGTAAGGAAATTAATAACCGTCAGTTAATGAGCTACAAATGAGTTTAAAACAATTGCAAGATGGAGATATGCTCCTCCCTTTTAAACTAAACTCGAGCGCTGGAAAAGTAATAACCAACGATGACCTTTTGGGTAGAAAAACTATTTTATTTATTTATTCTAAGGATGGAACAGCATCATGTACCAGGGAGGCGCAGGACTTCTCTAACGTTAAACAGAAGTTTTTAAAGCTTAACGCAGAAATTTATGGTGTCTCAAAAGACTCGATTACCCTACATAAAAAGTTTATAAATAAATTTAATTTAAAAATNGACCTTTTATCAGATGAAACGGCAGAATTCATTAATTCAATTGGATCTTGGGTGGAAAAATCTATGTATGGAAAAAGATATATGGGAACTGAAAGGACAACAATTTTAATTTCTGAAAAAGGCAGAATACTTCAAATTTGGAGAAAAGTTAGGGTCCCTGGTCATGTTGAAGAAGTATTAAGTTTCGTAGAGAATANTTAAAATAAGTNAAACTTNATATAGTTTTTGTTTAAAAAAAATTTTGAACCTCTGGTCANCATAAATTTTTATTAAACTCTTCTCTTGAANTTTAACGGCTTTTTCGGCACAATNNAANNGCTNTACATAAATNAAGGTAAAAANATGTTTTCAAAANCTAAACCAGTAGAACCAACTACAACTTCCTCCGCAACTATGCCTTCACCGCCAGTTGCAGATTCAAAATCGTCGAACAAACCTAATTCACTTATGGAAAATTCCTCAGCTCCTAAGCCAAAAGCTGCACCTTCAGTTCTATCCACCGATCTGACGATAAAAGGAAATCTGACTACCAGCGGTGATATACAAATTGAAGGTGTTTTGGAAGGAGACATAAAAGCTCACCTGCTAACNGTCGGCGAGAGTGCAACCGTCAAGGGTGAGGTTATTGCTGATGATGTAGTCGTAAATGGCCGGGTAGTAGGATGCGTGCGGGGACTAAAAGTTCGCCTTACGTCAACTGCACGAGTTGAAGGTGACGTAATACATAAGACTATTGCGATAGAAAGTGGNGCTCACTTTGAGGGATCTGTAAAGCGTAACGACGACCCGCTCAACAATTCACTTCAAGGAAAAGATTCCAAGTAGAAAATTAAATTCAAGGCTTGTGACTTTTTGTTTGAGCAGGTGTCTTTCCGGAAACCTCCTTTGCTAAAGCCGCTGACATAAAATCACTCAAATCTCCATCTAACACACGTTGACTGTTGGAAGTCTCGAAGTTTGTTCTAAGATCTTTGATTAATTGATAGGGATGCAAAACATATGATCTTATTTGATTTCCCCATCCTGCATCTCCTTTATTATTATGGGAGTCTTGAATTGATTGAGTCTTCTTCCTTATTTCCAACTCATATAAACGAGATTTTAATGCCGACAAACAATTTGCACGATTTTGATGCTGAGACTTTTCAGAGCTGGTAACAACTATACCTGTTGGAATATGAGTGACACGAACTGCGGAATCAGTGGTGTTGACATGCTGACCACCTGCTCCAGATGATCTGTAGGTATCGATTCTCATATCTGAAGCTGGAATCACAATCTCAATATTTTCATCAATTACGGGATATACCCAAACCGAAGAGAACGAAGTATGTCGTCGTGAATTACTATCAAAAGGAGAAATTCTAACCAATCTATGAACTCCACTTTCACTTTTTAGCCAGCCATACGCATTATTTCCTTTGATTTTATATACAATTGACTTTAACCCAGCTTCCTCACCGACATGTTGCGCAACTAATTCTAGTTCATAACCGTGTTTCTCGGTCCATCGAGAATACATTCTCGCAAGCATAGCTACCCAGTCACAACTTTCGGTACCCCCTGCCCCAGCATTTATTTCAATAAAAGCATCATTAGCGTCTGCCTCACCATCTAAAAGTGCCTCGGTTTCTTTCAACTCGGCCAATTTTCGCAAATTTTTAAGAGANACTTCAGTCTCATCCAGCAANCTTTCGTCATTTTCCAATTCTGCCATTTCNTACAATTCTATCGACTCTCTCAATTCAGCTCTAAGNGCTTTAAAGCTTTCNATACNTTCACTTAAAGTTTGTCTCTCTCGCATAAGTTTTTTTGCATTCGAAAGGTCAGACCAAAGATTACTGTCTTCACATAAAACATTTAACTCTTCNAGTCTAATCTCCGCAGTTTCCCAACCAACTCGTTGTGATAANAGATTTAAAGACTTATTTATGTCAGCAATTATATTTTCAAGTTCAGCTTTCATTATCTTCTTTCAGAGTTAATATTTTTCACCAGTATTAATTGCATCAAATAACTTCCTAAGATTTGTTTCATTTGTCTTATTATCATTAACCCTTCGGTTAAGATAAAGTAATTCTTCTCCCATTCCAAAACCACCATCAATTGCTTTCGTTATGCTTAGGTCGGTAACTGTTTGCTCTTGCCTAAATGTTTCNTTAATTAAATTATTAACTAGTTCAGAAGAATTATTTTGCTCAATCACTTCTCCTGTATCGTAATCTACTGAAAAAACTTTAGTTCCCTCAGGTCTTCTCCAGTTTATTGGAAGATGTTTACCAAAAACTATTTCCATAAAAGATTTAAAAACGCTGCCACAAATTGATCCACCACTTGCTGACCTACCCAATGTCCTTGGAGTNTCATAGCCAATATAGCAGCCTGCAACAATCGAAGGTGTAAATCCCACAAACCAAACGTCTTTAGCATTATTGGTAGTACCTGTTTTCCCCGCAATCGGAAGTCCCATTGTTCCAACAGTTTGAGATGCGGTACCCCGTTTGACAACTCCTTGAAGCATTGAATTAATCTGGAAGATTGAGATAGGATCAATTATACGTTTTGCCATATTTAAAAAAACTGGTTTTCGATTATCCGGACCTGGACCATTTCTACAGCCCAAGCAACGCAAGTGACCATGTTTATAGACTGTAGTACCAAGTCTATCTTGAATTAAGTCAAAAAAAGACGGTTCAACTTCTAAACCTCCATTCGCCAAAGTAGAATATGCCGTGATCAACCGAAAAAGAGTAGTTTCACCTGCACCCAAGGCATATGATAGAAAGGTTGGCATATCATCGTAAAGTCCAAACAATTCAGCATATTTTTTCACTTCACTCATGCCAATTTCTTTTGCTAATCTAACAGTCATTAAATTTCTAGAATACTCTAAACCCTTTCTCAGCGGTGCCACCCCAAACCATTCATTTGATGAATTTTGAGGACGCCAAATACCGTCTATCTGTTTAACGCTTATAGGTGCATCTACAATTATTGAATTTGGATTAAATCCATTTTCCAAAGCCGTTAAATAAACAAATGGTTTAAAAAGTGAGCCAGGCTGCCGATTTGCCTGCAACGCACGATTAAAAGAGCTCAATGAATATGAAAAACCTCCCTGCATCGCTAAAACTTTTCCAGAATTTGGTTCCATTGCCATGAAAGCACCTTGAACCTCAGGAACTTGTTTTAATGTCCAATAACCATTCAATAAAATTTCATCAGTTTCCCATGAAACAAAAATAACATCACCCCTCTGAAAAAGTTGGGATGGTCGACTAACTTTAAGTAGCTTATTATTCGTTGCTAATCTTTCTTTTACCCATCGCACTTTCTTAAATTCAAGCTTATCATTTTTAAACTTATTTTGTGCTTGCAAAATTTTTATGTCTATGGACGTAGAATTTACTTTTTGGACAAAAGCTAAATGCCATCCTTCAACTGGTGGCGCTATTTTAAGACGATGAAGGAACAGCCGACTTAATTCATCTGACGAAAGTATTTCTTCTTCAAGGCTCGCAATGGGTCCTCTGTAGACGCCCAAACCTTGATCAAACTTAATTAATTCAGTTTGTAAAGCAGATTTTGCACCTTTTTGCATAGCCTCGTTAAGAGTTGATCTTATGGTTAAACCACTAGTTTCTAATAATTTTTTATCATATTTTAGTAGAATTGACTGTCGAATTGCGTCATTAAAATAAGAGGATTTCTTTTGTAATGAAAATTGGTTTTGTAACGGATACGATCCGAGTATCGTTTCCAAATCCGACTTTACATATAACTGATAATCCGATGCAGAAATAAAGCCATTTTCGTAGAGCTCTTTAATCACAAAGTTACGTCTTTGAATGGACCGTTCTTTTTGACGTATCGGGTGGTAAAAACTTGGAGCTTTAGGTAGTGCAGCTAAAAAAGCGGCCTCGCCAATATTTAACTCATCAAGTTTTTTATCAAAATAGGTAATTGCCGCAGCTGTCACCCCATAAGCACCTCTCCCTAGATAAATTTCATTTAGGTATACATTTAAAATTTGTTCTTTGGTAAGCACTTTTTCTATTCTAGACGAAAGAATAATTTCTTTAATTTTTCGTTTTCCCGTTCGTTCACTTGTGAGCAGAAAGTTCTTCATAACTTGCTGAGTTATAGTAGATGCTCCTCTCAAATTTTTTCCTCTTAACACATCAATAATTGCCTTAAGCAAGCTTATTGGATCGTAACCTAAATGTTGATAAAAGTTTTTATCTTCCGCGCTTATAAAAGCATTTTTAACTAATAGCGGCATATCTTCAATTGGTGTATAAATACGATTTCGTTGGCCAAATACACCAAGAATATTTCCATTTATATCGTATACTCGGCTAAGAGTTGCTGGTTTGTAATTTTCTATTTCCTTAGAGGATGGTAAATCGTTGCCATAATATGAAAACATTAAAAACAGTAATGTGCAAAAAGTAAGAAAACCTAACAGCAACGCATTAAATACCGCACCAGATAAAATTAAAAAATACCGAAACAATTATATTCCTTAAACCTAAGTTTGATCTACTGAACCTCTTCTTTAATAGCGTAGATTATCTAGTTTCTCTACTTAAAATTGAAACTTCATTCGAACAATTCTGTATTTTTTCATATAGCTTAAACTTTATAATTGAAATAAGCATTAGTTCCGTGTTTAATGATCATAATGTTATAAGCTAGGTACTATCCTAACTTTTTTAAAGAATTCTAGTATTCAAGATGTCTGAGCAAAAATACCAGGCCTTGATACGAACAAAGTGTGTAAGCTTACACACTACTAGACGGCTTAAAATTCAGTTTTGATGAATTTATGGCTATGAATATATTCGCTGCGAGATAATATCTCGCAAATTAGTTAAACGGGCTTTATCTTCTTTGTAAGGAATGTGTGTTGAGATTATTATTTAAAATTCAAATCACAAGTACTATTCTTAAGACTATCAAAGTTATATTTGAAGCCAATTTTAGGAACGTAATTAAGTTAGTAGAAGAAAATGCTAACTTTCTTGGTTCGGGTGAGTTTGAATGTCTCAAAAGATGCTTATCGACGCAAGTCATAATGAAGAAACACGAGTTGTTGTATTAGAATCAAAGAAAGTTGAGGATTTTGATTTTGAATCGTTAAAAAAACTACAACTTTCAGGAAATATTTACTTAGCCAAAGTAACTAGAGTAGAACCATCGTTACAAGCGGCGTTTTTAGATTATGGTGGTAACCGTCATGGTTTTCTGGCCTTTTCGGAAATTCATCCTGACTATTATCAAATACCGCTTGAAGAGCGCGAAAAAGTTGAGACTGACAGTGGCAAAGTAAATCAAAAAAATGATAAATCACGAGCTGTATCTAGAAAAAAGGTATCAAAAGTCAAAGCAGCTGAAAATAATTCTGACGATAATTCTAGTGTAGTTGGAGAGAACATTCTAGATAATGATATCCCACCAACATCAAAATTATCAGTTAAAAATAATGAAAATGAAGATGACCGTTCATCAAGAGCGGATGATTTGACTGATTTATCTAATGAAGATTTAAAAAATGAGGACTCAAATACAGAAGAGACAGCCTTTAAGAGGCAACACCGAAAGTTTCGAATACAGGAAGTAATAAAAGTACGGCAAATACTTTTAATTCAAATTGTAAAAGAAGAGCGTGGCAATAAAGGTGCCGCTCTGACTACTTACTTATCTTTAGCAGGACGGTATTGCGTGCTAATGCCTAATACTCCCAGAGGTGGCGGTATAAGTAGAAAAATCACTAACTTACCTGATAGGAAAAAGCTTAAAGAAATAGCAAACTCGCTCTCAGTTCCTGAAGGCTCGGGGTTAATTATAAGAACCGCTGGATCGAATCGAACTAAATTAGAAATTAAGAGAGATTATGAATACTTAATTAGACAATGGGAGCAGGTTAGAGACCTCACATTATCGTCGATCGCTCCTACGACAATATACGAGGAAGGAAGTTTAATAAAACGAGCCATAAGAGACCTGTATTCCAGAAGTATTGATGAAATAGTAGTTGAAGGAGAGAGAGGTTACAAAGAAGCAAAAGAATATATGAAAATGCTGATGCCATCACACGCAAAAAATGTGAAAAAATATGAGCAAGATATTCCACTTTTTACTAAGTACCAGGTAGAGGACCACTTAGCAGCAATGTTTAACCCTATCGCCCAGCTAAAGTCGGGTGGTTATATTGTAATAAACGTAACGGAGGCGTTGGTTGCAGTTGATGTAAATTCTGGCCGAGCAACCAAGGAAACAAGTATTGAAGACACTGCTTTAAAGACTAACCTCGAAGCAGCCGATGAGCTCGCTCGGCAAATAAGGTTACGAGACCTAGCAGGTCTAATTGTAATCGATTTTATCGATATGGAGGATAGAAAAAATAACATTGCAGTAGAAAGGCGGATGAAAGATAGATTGAAAACTGATAGAGCGCGTACTCAAGTTGGAAGAATATCTATCTTTGGATTGTTAGAGATGTCTCGACAAAGGTTACGGCCTGGCATGATTGAAACCAGTACTCAAGCTTGCTCACATTGTCACGGCACTGGGATAACCCGCTCTGATGACTCTTTGTCGTTAGCTATTCTTCGAGAATTAGAAGAGGACGGCATTAAAAATGTTTATTCAATTCTCAAATTACAGGTACCTATCAATATTTCAAATTATATGCTGAATGAGAAACGGGAGAGGATAGCAACGATTGAAGCAAGGTACAAATTGTCAATAAAGATCGAAGCGCTCAGTGAATTGATAAGCCCTGAATATAGAATTGAACGTGTGAAGGGTGGTACAAATATCTCGACCCAAAATAATAACGCTAACCCCGAAACCAAAAAAACAAATGACGTCCAACCTGAAATCATTAAAGAAGAAAGAGAAACTACAGAAAACTCAAAAGTCGATGAAGTAAACCTGGACGAAACCCAAAACAAACGACGAAGACGAAGGCGCCGAAAACCAAAACCAAAGCCTGGATCTATTGTTGCTCAAACAGAGAGTGAAATCAATTCGCAGAATGTAACTGAGCGAGATGCTTTAAATAATGCGCCAGACATTGAGGAGTCAACTTCTAAATCGAAGAAAAAACAGAAGGAATCTCCTATTACCGTCGAAAAAGAAAAAGACAAAAATGGTAAAGAACCGCGTAAATTAACTTCGAAAAATAAAGCTAAGCCAGTCGCTAAAACTAGCGGTTTAGAAAAAAAATTAAATGCTAAAAAAAAGCCTTTAGAAAGACCAAAAAACAAAGTAACAGCGACAAAAACAAGACGAGAATCTCAAAAAGAACCAAAAAACAATAAAAATCTTAGATCAAACGAAAGCGTTACCACGACGGAACCCCTTGTCGAAGAACACACTGCAACAGAAAACAATCAACGAGTGTCAAAAAGAAAAGGCTGGTGGAGTATTTCAAACAAAAACGAATAAAATTTTAAACTGAAGACACTTGGTATGTTTGGTACCAATCTGTAAGTCGGTTTAATGCGTCTTCAACATCAGCGTGAGAGCAAGCGAATGAAAACCTTACAGTCTTGTGACCTCTCTTGGTATCAAAATCATAGCCTGGTGTAATAGCAACTCCAGTTTGACGTAGTATTTGCTTAACTAGAACAAGACTGTCTTTTTTAAACGCTGATACATCAGCATATAGATAAAAAGCACCATCTGGTTCTAAAATATCTTTAAATCCAATTTTAGGAAGAGTTCTCATTAATAAATCTCTGTTAGATTTATACTGTTCAACCTTATGGTCAAAATTAACGGAAGAATTAAGAACAAACAAACCCAATAATTGACTCGCATGAGATGGGCAAATAAAAAGATTTTGTGCCAGTTTTTCCAATGTTCGAGTAAATGATGATGGAACAATAACCCATCCCAAACGCCACCCAGTTAAAGAAAAATACTTAGAAAACGAATTTATTACAATTGCGTTATCATCAAATTCTAATGCACAAACATCAGATCCATTGAAATTTAACCCATGATAAATCTCGTCTGAAATAAATGTCATTTTCTTTTTATTAGCACATTCAATGAGCGATTTAAATTCGTTACGACGAAGCGCTAGTCCAGTGGGATTAGCGGGACTAGCAACTAGAATACCACTCGACTCACTGTGCAAAACAGATTCTAAATTTAGTTGGAACCGATCCTTAAGCGTGGTTGAGTGTAACTCTGGTTTTAAATTTAATGATTTTAAAATATTTTTATAACTTGGGTAACCCGGCTCACCAATTAATATTTTATCACCAACGTCAAAGAAGGCAGTGAACACTAAGATAAAAGCTGCAGAAGAGCCCGAGGTAATTATTACTCGTTGTGGATCAATTCTTAATTTATAACGTTTTTTATAGATTGCAGCGATTTTTTCCCGTAACTGTGGAATACCAAGAGCAACGGAATAACCAAGAGTATCAACTAGAGATCGATCGTAAAGTTGTTGTAACGCTTCTTTAGGGGCACCTGAACTTGGCTGTCCAACTTCCATATGTATCACTGATCGTCCTTGCCTCTCAAGTAAGGCAGCTTCTTGCATAATGTCCATGACTAAGAATGGATCTACATCGCTTCTTAATGAAGTTTTCAAAATACTACTCTCTAGTTATATTAATTGTTTCATGATAATAACAATATGTGTACATTGCACTGAAGTTAAACTAGAAAACGAATGTCTGCAAATCTAACTAAGGAAATAAATGACATATCTTTACAGATTAGTTTCTACCATATTTTTATTACTGAATTTTTCCATAGCTTTCGCAGAAAACAATGTTTCAACTAATGAACTTTTTGAAAACAAAATTCGAAAATTTATTTTGGAAAACCCTGAGGTAATCTTGGATTCGTTGAGAAATTATGAAGAAAAAATCAATATTAATGCTAAAAAAATTCAAAAAGAATTAATTGAGAGTGAGATAGTTAGATCATTAGATACAAGACTAGATTATGTTGGTGGCAACTTAGACGGTAAGATCACAATGTTTGAATTTTTAGATTATAAATGTGGTTATTGTAAAAAAGCTCATGCCGAGGTAAAACACCTTTTAAAAAATAATCCGGAAATTACCCTCATTATTAAAGAGTTCCCAATACTAGGTCCGGAATCTTTATTAGCCGCAAAAGCGAGTATAGCAGTTCTAGCTAATAATGGACCATCTATGTATGAAGAGTTCACAAACAAATTAATTAATTTTAACAAGAAATTAAACATAGATAATATTTTACAGTTAGCAAAATCAATTGGAGCAGACCCGCAAATCATTAAATTAAGTTTAGGATCTGATTCTATTGCCGATATTCTCAATTCAAACTACACTCTAGCAAACAAATTGAACATTAACGGAACCCCAACTTTTATAATTGGCACAGAAATCATAAGAGGGTATAAAAACATCAATGCACTACAAGAAATAATTAACCGTAAAAAACAGGAGCTTTGAAAATTTCGTTCTTCACAGCCAGTGATTTTTTAAGAAGCGTGATATTCATTGTCAGGAGCTAAAATGGCAACCAAAGGAAATAAAAACAATCTAGATTTAGTTAAAGAACTCGTCAGTTTAATTAAGGAAAATGACCTATCTGAAATAGAAATTGAACATAGTGATAAAACTTCTGAGTCGATATATGTTAGAGTATCTAAATCTAGCGATAATACTCATTCCAGTTTGTCTAAGGCCCAAGTAGCGCCGATCAATCAGACAGATTTTAAAGAAGCCATAACTGAGAATAATGAAACAAAATCACCGTCAACTCCAGAAAGTCATCCGGGGACCCTTACCTCCCCGATGGTTGGAACGGTATATTTGGCTCCAGAACCCGAAGCGCCACCGTTCGTCGAGGTAGGAGATAAAGTTATAGTCGGTCAAACAGTTCTAATAGTTGAAGCTATGAAAACTTTAAATCAAATTCCAGCAGCAAAAGGTGGCGTGATTAAGAGAATTCTTGTGGAAGATGGAACACCAGTAGAATTTGGTAGTCCGCTTATAATAATTGAATAATCAGGAACAACGAATGATTAAAAAAATTCTTATTGCCAATAGAGGCGAAATCGCACTTAGAATAATTAGAGCCTGTCAAGAATTAAAAATCAAAAGCGTAGCGGTACATTCTTCTGCAGATTCTGATGCGATGCATGTAAGAATGGCAGATGAAAGCGTATGTATTGGTCCTGCAAACAGTTTGGAAAGCTATCTGTCAATCCCTGCTATAATAACCGCTTGCGAAATTACAGGTGCTGATGCCGTTCATCCAGGTTACGGGTTTTTATCAGAAAATGCATCGTTTGCGCAAATTGTAGAAGACCACAGTATTACATTTATCGGACCATCATCCGAACACATTAGAATAATGGGCGATAAAATAACGGCAAAGGATACTATGCGAAAACTTGGAGTACCGTGTGTTCCAGGATCTAACGGTAGTACAGATACTTTAGACGAAGCAATAGAGTCTGCTAGTGAAATTTCTTATCCAGTGATAATCAAAGCAACTGCAGGCGGTGGTGGACGAGGAATGAAAGTTGCAACAACTGAAGACGAGTTGAAAAAATTTTTTCATACCACAAAACTTGAAGCAAAAAATGCCTTNGGAAATGACCAAGTTTATATTGAAAAATATTTATCGAAACCTCGGCATATTGAAATCCAAATANTTGGTGACGGAAATGGAAATGCGTTACATTTAGGNGAAAGAGATTGCTCATTACAGCGAAGGCATCAAAAAATTTTAGAAGAAGCTCCATCACCTGCGNTTANCAGNGAAACTAGGGAAACTATTGGATTGGTTTGTTCCAAAGCGATGGCCAAAATTAAATACTCAGGAGTTGGTACAATTGAGTTTTTGTTCGAAAATGATAAATTCTATTTCATTGAAATGAATACACGTTTGCAAGTCGAACATCCAGTCACAGAGTTGATNTTTCAAATAGATTTAGTGAGAGAACAGATTAAAATAGCCTCAGAAGGAAAACTTACTTTNAAGCAAGAACAATTAAAANTTAGAGGACACTCGATNGAATGTCGGATTAATGCTGAAAAATTACCTGAATTCACTCCAAGCCCAGGAAAAATAACAGCTTTCCATTCACCTGGTGGATTAGGAGTTAGAATGGATAGTGCAATCTATCAAGGCTATATTATTCCTCCGTTTTATGACAGTTTAATTGGAAAGCTCATTATTCATGCAGAAGATAGGGAAGCAGCTTTAAATAGGCTGCAAAGAGCACTTGGTGAACTAATAGTGGACGGAGTAAGTACAACTACATCTCTTTTTCAAGAGCTGCTCTTAGAGCAAGATATTCAAAATGGAAATTATTCTATTCATTGGCTTGAAACTTGGTTGAAAGAGAATAAACAAAGTTAACACTAGCAATGTCGTTACCTAATATACAAAATATTTTGGAAGGATATCGTCAGGGAATCTTTCCAATGGCCAATAGCAAACAATCAAAGAGTTTTTTTTGGGTAAAACCAGAGGAGCGTGGGATTATTCCNATTGGAAAACTTCATATTTCAAGAAGTTTAAAAAAATATATAAAAGNCAATACAATTCAAACNACANTAAATACATGTTTTGAAGTTGTTGTGAAACACTGTGCTAATAGACAAAATACTTGGATCAACTCAGAACTATCAAATATTTATCAAATATTATATGAAAATGGCTATGCAATCTCAATAGAGNTTTGGTTNGATAAACAACTAATTGGAGGNCTATTTGGTATAAAGATTGGTTCTTGTTTTTGTGGGGAGNGCATGTTTTCGTTGGCTAGCAACGGTTCNAAATTAGCATTGCTCGTTACGATGGCGCGTTTAAACTATAATGATTTCAAACTGTTTGACACGCAATTTCCAACAAGTCATTTAGAATCCATGGGTGGTTGTACAATATCACAAACTAAATATGAAAAATTGCTTGCTATGAGTNTAAACGATAAACGTTTATTCCATGATTTTCCAAGTGGTTATTCTTGGTCTGATATAATGCACCTTAATAACCAAGTGCTATAACGATAGTTACTATAATTTGTCAGATGCGACTGAGTTGAACTAAACCATTCATAAAAGGGTAATCTAGTCTGACTCTCATCAGCGATCCGTACAAGCGCTAAAGCGTCACCATCACGATTATCCTTTTGATAAAAGCAATCTTGCAACNTAATAGTTATTGAATTAAAGGAATGCTGCTGCGCTCGACGCACCGTGACCTGTTCTGATACACCATAAATCTTATCTAGTATTATNAATTGNGCNGCACGAGCTTTCTCAACNNNGCCAAACTCTAATTTACGCTGAAGTGGGTCTAATGNCTTATTNAAATNACTTTCCNGTNCTTCATCNTCNAGCAANGTTGCCGATGAGNTNATTCTTGGATCATCAGGTTCATTTCCAAGAAAAAAGTCTCTCACTATCCTATCAATAGAATTGGGTATTACAGTATCCATTTTAGATGTAGGGTCTTCAACCAAAGATTGATCATTTTTGTCTGTTGCATATACGNAATGTGAAAAATTTATGCAAAAAACAAATANNNCATTGATAAATAAGCTACGGTTCATTGACCCGCAAATTTACTTAGCAAATTTAAGATACTTACAGAGCTCTGAGTATATAACAATTCATCTCCGCTTTCCAACACAATGTCAGAACCACCAACATTTAACGAAATAAAATTACCACCAAGTAAGCCATCAGAGTTTATTACCGCTTCCGTATCTTCGGGTAATTTATAGTCCTCAAACAATGAAAACGTAACTTTTGCTTGAAAAGATTCTTTATCTAACTGAATTTTTGATACTGATCCAACTTTAACACCAGCTAAAACTACATTGCTTCCTAACCTTATTCCATTAACAGATTCGAAACTAGCTTGCAGACTAAACTTACTGTTTGAAAAATCNTTATCAAAGTTTGTAACAGCAACCGAATAAAAAATGAACCCCANGGCGATGAGAAANACTGCTCCGCCNATAACTATTTCAGCTATTCCNTCACGCTTAGTTATCATTGTCTGGAGACCAAGCNTCATAATCATTATAAGAAACTATCTTGTTGCGTATTTTCCCNTGNGGGTGGTAGGCAAATTGTGATCCAGTTTNATTCTCTCGATGAGGTTTCTCCCATATTCTTCTCACAGTCTTNTCACCGTTCGGTGGAGTAGAGACCGTATGGTGCAGCCAGCCGTGCCATGCTGCAGAAACGGAGGAAGCCTCAACAATATCTTTAAAAATTACCCAACGTTTATTNGAATTAGTAGCTTCATAGAACAAGTTGCCNTTATCATCCGATCCAACNAAAANNCCTTTACGCCAAGTGAAAAACATTGTTCCAATTGTTTGGGAATTCCACCAAGTGAAAATTTGTTTTAAAAATTTCATTTAAAAACCTTTGCTTATCTTATTTCAAGCTCTTTCTCTACGAAGCCGACGCAGGGGCCTCCTTTAAATCTTCATATATTAAAAGTGGNGCTGANTGCCCAACAACGGTTTCTTCATTTACAACGACTTCAGCCACGCCACTCAAACCAGGNAAATCAAACATTGTATCCAAAAGAATTTCTTCCAATATTGATCTAAGACCTCGCGCACCCGTTTTTCGTTTAATCGCTTTTTCAGCGATAGCCACTAAAGCGTCTTCTGTAAAATTAACTCGTACATTTTCCATTTCGAACAACGTCTGATATTGTTTTACAAGCGCATTCTTTGGATTAGTTAAAATAGTCACAAGTGCATCTACATCAAGATCAGTAAGCGTCGCTATCACTGGAAGCCTACCGACAAATTCTGGAATCAAGCCAAATTTAAGTAAGTCCTCTGGCTCAACTTCCTCAAAAAGATCTCCAATTTTTCGTTCCTCTGGGTCTTGAACGTCAGCTCCAAAACCAATAGCTGACCCACGACCTCTCTGAGAGATAACCTTATCCAATCCAGCAAAAGCTCCTCCACAAATGAAAAGAATATTGGTGGTATCAACTTGTAAAAACTCTTGCTGAGGGTGTTTACGGCCGCCTTGGGGCGGGACGGATGCAACAGTGCCTTCCATAATTTTTAAAAGAGCCTGTTGGACTCCTTCGCCAGAAACATCTCTAGTTATAGAGGGATTATCTGATTTTCGGCTTATTTTGTCTACTTCATCAATATAGACAATTCCCCGTTGAGCCTTTTCTACGTTATAATCAGCAGCCTGCAATAACTTTAAAATAATGTTTTCCACATCTTCGCCTACATAGCCTGCCTCAGTTAATGTTGTGGCATCAGCCATGGTAAATGGAACATCTAAAATTCTGGCCAATGTTTGGGCTAGTAATGTTTTACCACAGCCAGTTGGCCCAATTAGCATTATATTTGACTTTGATAATTCTACATCCTCATCTTTGGGAACATGTTCCAGTCTTTTAAAATGGTTATGCACAGCAACCGAAAGCACTCTTTTTGCTTTTACTTGTCCAATAACATAATCATCTAGAACGTCGCAAATTTCTCTCGGAGTTGGAACTCCAACCGATGACTTGATTAAACTACTTTTGTTCTCTTCTCTAATTATGTCCATACAGAGTTCTACACATTCATCGCAAATGAACACCGTAGGTCCAGCAATCAACTTTCGGACTTCGTGTTGGCTTTTCCCACAAAAAGAACAATACAAAGTACTTTTAGACTCACCGCCACTAGTTTTTGTCATTTGACCTCCATCTTCGATAAATTTGGTCTAACTTAATTTTTAGTATCATGGAACACGAATAGAACGAAAAAGGCAATACTCAAAACTATTCTTCAAACTCCTCAACCCTATTTTCAATTATTTCGTCTATCAAACCCCATTTCAAGGCCTCAGTAGGCGTCATAAAATTATCGCGATCTAAGCTGCTTTCCACTTTATCCAACTTTTGACTGCAATGCTTCACATAAATTAGATTCAGACGTTTTTTTAATTCAATTATCTCTTTAGCCTGCAATTCAATGTCTGACGCTTGCCCTTGAAAACCACCTGAAGGCTGATGCACCATTATTCGACTATTAGGTAACGAAAATCTCATTCCAGGTTCTCCAGCAGCAAGCAAAAGTGACCCCATCGATGCTGCTTGACCAACGCACAAGGTTGAAATCTTTGGCTTTATGTACTGCATTGTATCGTAGATAGACAATCCAGATGTGACAACTCCACCAGGTGAATTTATATACATCGAAATATCTTTTTTTGGGTTTTCTGCTTCCAAAAATAATAATTGCGCTACCAGTAAAGTTGCCATGCCGTCATGAACAGGACCAGATACAAAAATTATTCTCTCTTTCAATAAACGAGAATAGATATCGTAGGACCTCTCGCCTCTTGCAGTTTGCTCAACCACCATTGGAACAAGCGTATTCATATATGTTTCAGTTGGATCCTGCATTCCTCAAATCTCCCAATAATTTAAACTGTTTCAATTTTTTCAACTGCTTTTTTTAATTCTTCTTTTGAAACTTTCTTCTCCGTTACGGTTGATAACTCAAGAATATAGTCTATGACCTTATCTTCAAAGAGAGGTGCCTTGAGCTGCTCCTTTGCCTGGGGGTTCTTCTGAATGTATTCAAAAAAAGCCTTCTCTTGACCAGGATACTGTTGCGCCTTTTGCATTAGCGCCTCCTGTGTCTCTTGCTCAGAGACAACCAGTTTGTTTTCACTTCCTAACTCAGCCAACAGTAATCCAAGCTTTACTCTCCTATTGGCTATTTTACTGTGCTCATCGGTTGGAGTAATTGTATCTGGACTCTTATCTTTTTTATCAGGGTTTTCTTCGCGCCAGAGCTGATGTGCAATTTGATTTGCTTCACTTTCAACTAGGCCAGTCGGTAATTCAAATTTTATTATTTTATCTAATTTATCCATTAACTCGCGTTTTAAAATAGCCCTGGTTGCATGACCATATTCCATCTGTAGCCGTCCGCTTATTTGATCCTTCAAATCTTCTATACCGGTCGCACCAAACTTTTTTGCCAATTCATCATCAATTTTTGCTGGCTTTGGTTCATTAACAGATTTTATAACTACATCAAATACAGCAGCTTTTCCCGCCAAAGCCTTGGATCCGTAATCGCTTGGGAAAGCAACTTTTACATCTAGCCTCTGGCCTTCTTTTGTACCAATAAGTTGATCTTCAAAACCAGGTATGAAACTATTAGAGCCTAAAACTAATGGATAATCATCGGCTTTTCCGCCGTCGAACTCTTGATTGTCGATCTTACCTAAAAAATCAATAATTACTTGGTCACCTTTCTTAGCTTTTACAGATTTCTTTCTCTTTTCAAAATTTTCCGCTGAGGATGCCAAATTAGATAGCGCTTCATCAACAGACGGTTTATCAATATCAGCAACTAGTTTTTTAAGCTTAATTTTCGAAAAATCTGCTTTTGGAATGGTGGGTAACTTTTCATAATTTAAGGAGACTTCGATATCGTCGCCATCTTTGTAGGTTTCATTAACCATCTGAACATCAGGTTGCTGAGCCGGTTTATGCCCAGATGTTTCAAAATGAGCACGAATTAACTCATCAATCGTCTCTTGCATTGCCTCACCAAACATTTGCTTTCCATACATCTTTTTCAGTAACGCTATAGGGGCTTGACCTTTTCTAAACCCTTTGAGTTGAACCTCTGGGCGTGAGGACTCCAGTTTTTCAGTAACTTTTAAATCTATGTCTGAAGCTAAAATTTTAGCTCGATAACCTCTTTTTAATCCTTTATTAAGTTTTTCTTCCAACTTCATTGTTGTCACCTTCAAATATACTAAATTAAAAAGTTAAGTCTACTTTTGCAAAAACTGTACCCAAATTAACTCTCTGCACCATCTCACCTGAATTAGATCACTTATCACAACTACACTGGTGTACTTGTAAATTTTTATATCGAGCTATTCCTAGGATGTAAATACCTGCAGGGAGTCGAGCTTATCTTTCAAAAATCAATCTATTTGATTATACTAATTGTGAATTGTACTCATTTTTTTTTATCAAAAAATTTTATTTAGGTTAATATGATCTCAAAACATCAGGAACAATGAAAAAAGAGAAAGAAACGCAAATTACTCATATTCTTTACAGTTTTCGTCGGTGTCCCTACGCTATGAGGGCGAGACTTGCACTCTTAAGTGCTCAAATTCCTGTAATTCTTCGTGAAGTTTCATTAAAAAACAAGCCCTTAGAACTGCTAGCTATTTCAGAGAAAGCGACAGTGCCATGTCTGCAAACATCTGAAAAAGTAATTCCAGAGAGTCTTGAGATAATGTATTGGGCGCTTTCACAAAATGATCCACAAAATTTACTAAATATGCCAACAGTTGGTTATGACCTTATTGAATATAACGACGGTCCATTCAAAAGCAGCCTTGACCGGACAAAATACCGCTCAAGGTACGAAGACGTGAGATTAGAGGTTGAGCTCACCACAGCTAAGAGTTTTTTAGATCAGCTAAACTCTCTGTTAAATAGTGAATTCCTTTGTGGTGACAAAATGAGTTTAGCTGACTTGGCGTTACTACCTTTCATAAGACAATACGCATTTATTGATAAAATATGGTTTGATAAGCAGGAATGGAACAACGTTAATCGGTGGTTAACATCATTTTTAATTTCCAATAATTTCGCAAAAATTCAAGAAAAATTTCCAATATGGCAGTCGGATGATCGACCAGTCATATTTTCAGCTTAAGAATATTGACTTTGAACATCATCGCTCCAGCCAATTGACAATTTTAAAGTATCTGAACATTCAATAATTGGCCGTTTCATAATAGTCGGAAAATTTATTAATAAATTCAATGGAGGTAATTCTTTTTCAGTTAGGCTTAGATCCTTCCAAGTTCTAGACCTTTTATTTATTAATTGATCGTCAAACGCGATTAAAAATCGATTCAGCATATCAACAGAAAGTGGCTCAATACGAACATCCACAAACTCTGCTTCTCCAGCAAAATGCTTCATTACTTTTTTACATGTATCACAATTTCGAATTCCNTAGACTGTGATCATAATTTTTCCAGTTGATATTTCTTCCAAACAAAAAATTTGCTACAATCAAATTAAATATCATAACAANGGTTACCCTAATTATTNTTGTCAATAATAGCAATGAGCAAGTAAAAAAGTAGAANACCCAAACCACGTGAGTAGATTTAATGAGCTATGACCTATATATTACTGGTGCAGGCGTAAGTGCCAAGAGCGGAATCCCAACTTTTCGAGGAGAAGACGGATATTGGACTATCGGTAGTTCTAATTACACACCACAGGAAATGGCAACACGAACAATGTATTTGAATCAACCAGATGAGTTTTTGCTNTGGTATTTTAAACGATTCGCAAAATATAGGCACGTAAAGCCAAATTCAGTTCACAAGTGGCTCAGTAACAAAAGGTTAATTACTCAAAATATAGATGGTTTGGATCGAAAAGCTGGAAATAAATCATTTATACCGATTCACGGAAGTATTGATAAGGTTACACTCTTCGAAAATCAGGACAATCTTCCTTCTTTAGAAGATGCACCCTGGCAAGGGATACAAGATAGTATTAATACCGATGCCGACAAAGANAATTTAAAAAAAATATTATTAGATGCATTTAAAATATCGGCAAAAACACTATCACCTGAATTGGGAAGTTCATTAAAGCCATTCGTGCTACTTTTTGACGAATATTATACTGAGCTTTACAAAATTAGTAAAGCTGAAGAAATGTTTAAAGAAGCAACTAGCTTTATTTTCATTGGAACATCTTTTAGCGTCAACATTACAAACATTGCTCTAAAAACTGCTGTAAGTCGGGGTTGTAGCATTACAATAGTCGATCCCAAACCAGTCAATTTAAAGATTCCAGGAGTAAAATACCTCGAAATGACCGCAGAAACCTTTATAAAATCNAGTCAACATGACAAATATTCGTAAAAGCACTTTTTAATAACCAAAAGGAAAATAAAGATTCAATTTACTAAAAAAACAATTCTGCTCGCAGGTGCGACTGGTTATATTGGCAAACAGGTTGCCANACAACTTCTTGAGTCAGGNTACCCAGTAATTTCTATCGGACGCCAAAAGGTACCNATTATTAATCAGTTTTTAAAAAGTTACATCATTGATATAACTGACGAAAAAAAAATGGATGAGTTAGGTAAGATTTGTCCACCTTTTGATATAATTATTTCTTGTATAGGAAGTAAAACTGGTAAAATAAAAGACGCCTGGCGAGTAGAGTTTGAAGCAAATAAGAATTTGCTTCAATTGGGTTTGTCAAACTCTATTGAACAATTTATTCTATTGTCGGCAATATGTGTGCAACGACCAAAACTTGAATTCCAATTCGCAAAACTTGCTTTTGAAAAGGTATTAATCAATTCTAAAATAAATCACACAATCATCAGACCAACCGCTTTTTTTAAATCTCTCGCTGGTCAGGTAGAAAATGTACGAAATGGTAAAAAATTTATTTATTTTGATAATGGTGAGCACACTTCCTGTAAACCTATTTCTGAAAATGACTTAGCAAAATTCATCTGCCAATCCATTGCAGTAAAAGCTTACTTCAACCAAGTTTTACCAATTGGTGGAAAAGGACCGGCAATAACTCCACTACAAATGGGAACTATGATTTTTGATATACTCGGCAAAAAACCAACATTTCGAAGTATTCCAAGTAAACTTTTTACCGTTGCCGATAAATTTCTNTCTCCGCTAGCGATTGTTTCTAATAGAGTTAAAAATACACAGCANTTTTTAAGAATCGCCAGTTATTATGCGCGTGAATCAATGCTTTTTTATAATTATAAAACAAGCACTTATGATGCAAGCCTGACTCCAGAGTATGGAGAGGAAACTTTGGAGTCTCACTATAAAAANCTTCTTTTTTCAGAATCAATCAAGGATGANCTAGGTCCTCATAAACTTTTTTGAAGATTTAAAACCAAAAAGAGCCTTAACGCGATACCATTTTTATTTAAACTTATTTTTGGGTTTAAAAGTACTCNCTGNCNCNGTNCGNGGTTCACTTACCCATAAACGACGATCAGGATGCATTCCGGCACCATACACAGCTGAAACTGCCGAACACCTCATTCGATTAAGTAACCTAGTGTTAACGTTACCAACTGCTGGATGCACACCACCATTATTTTTTACCTCCTCATACCATTTTTCCTTACGATGATTCAAGGTTTTCTTATCCAATAGTTCAACACAAACCAATTCATTTGTATTTAAATCGACCTGTATTCGGTCCCCATCTTCAATTAAAGCAATTGGTCCACCAATAGCAGCCTCTGGACCAACATGTCCGATAACAAGCCCAACCGACCCCCCTGAAAATCGACCATCAGTCATTAACGCAATCACAATGTTGCGTTCACGGCATAGAGCAGTAATTCTTGAAGTTGAGTCTAGCATCTCCGGCATTCCAGGTCCACCTGTTGGCCCCTCATATCTTACAACAACCATATCAAAGTTTTCGAAAGAATTCGGCTCAGTATCCAGTTTATCAAGAAGCTTTTGTTCACCATTAAAAATTTTAGCTGAACCACTAAAAATATTATTCTCTAGTCCACCTTCAACTCCAGCCAATTTTAATATTGAACTATTCTCCGGCGATAAGTTCCCTCCAAGAACACGTAACCCGCCAGTCTCTTTGAAGGGAACTTTAACACTGTAAATAACTTCACCATCCGGTTTTGGGGGATCTAATCTACTAAGTTGCTCTCGGAGACTTTCTCCCGTACACGTCATTACTTCAGCGTTAAGAAGACCAGCATCCATTAGATCCTTTACAATTACCTGGACACCGCCTTTTGAGTCAATGTCAACCATTGAATATGCACCAAAAGGTCTTGCATTTACCACAACTGGAACAACATTTTTAGAAAGATCATTAAACTCCTCAAAACTCATAATTTCTTTTAAAAAATCTTTGTAGCCTGCCGCGCGGGCCAATTCAGGAGCATGTAACATTACGTTAGTTGAGCCTCCAACGGCCATAGATACAATGATAGCATTTCTAATCGAGTCCCGACAAACAATATCGCGCGGTTTTATATCATTTCTTATCAAAGTTGATAAAAAGTCTACTAATTGACTGGGAAATACTTTTGCTCTTCGGACGTCTTCTGAAGCTGGAGAAACCATATGAAGGGGTTGCATACCGACGACGCCAATGAAAGTCTGCATAGTGTTGTAGGTAAACATGCCTCCGCAGCTACCAATACCCGGACAGGATTCGATAGAAATCCGTCTTTTTTCAGATTCATCATTACTACCTGCAATTTGATAACTGGAAATTATGTCTAGGGGTTCGTT
>PAHT02000019.1 GCA_002705045.2 Paracoccaceae bacterium
AGTGTAACATCAAGATCAATATCAGAGTTTATTCCATCTGGAGTACCGTCTTGGTGTCCGTCGTTGTAGCCAAGGCTTGCTGAGCCTGACCAAGTCACATCAGCCATCGCTGCGCCCGAAAGAGCAACTAGAGCCGTAGTAGTGAAGAGAACGTGTTTCATGTTCTTGCCTCTTTATTGTTAATTACAGGTTAACCTCATCCTAAAGAATGCGGAAGGGATAGATGCTGTTTCTCCTGTAAACGCTCTCGGGTCAAGGTTACTTCTCATTCAATCTAGTTTGTTTTTAAGTGTGATGCAATCCTGCCACAGTTTTTGCGAGGCCAAATTTAATGATTAAGGCTTGTCCATCCGTTAGGTCTTAGTTAGTAGTTTTTTATCTACGAATAATTTTTTCCTATTAATTTAGAAAAGAAGTATAACATTTCATAGCTCAAGTTCAAACCCAAGGTACTAACAAGTTCAAGGAAAGAGTAATGTCAAAGTATAATGCTAATGAAATCGAGCCAAAATGGCAGGAAAAATGGAATGAACAAAACCTGTTCAAAGCCACGATTGATGAAAGCAAACAAAAATATTACGTGTTAGAGATGTTTCCTTATCCGTCCGGCCGTATTCACATGGGGCACGTTCGGAACTACACAATGGGTGATGTGGTCGCTCGATACAAAATGTCGAAAGGATTTAACGTTTTGCATCCTATGGGTTGGGACGCATTTGGAATGCCCGCAGAAAATGCTGCAATGGAGCAGAACACCCAACCATCGGATTGGACCTACAAAAATATTAAAATAATGCGTGCACAATTGCAACCAATGGGCTTATCGATCGATTGGACAAGGGAATTTGCCACTTGTGATCCTACATATTATGGCCAACAGCAAGCTATGTTTCTCGACATGCTAAATTCAGGTCTAGTTTATCGGAAAAATGCATTGGTTAATTGGGACCCAGTAGATATGACAGTATTGGCAAATGAGCAGGTTGAAGAAGGCCGCGGATGGAGGTCTGGCGCAGTTGTGGAAAGAAGAGAGTTGAACCAATGGTTTTTCAATATATCAAAGTTTTCAGATGAACTGCTAGCCTCTGTTGATAACTTAAGCCATTGGCCTGAAAAGGTAAAGCTTATGCAAAAAAACTGGATTGGCAAATCCACTGGGATCGAAATTACTTTTCAATTAAGAAATGCGCCAACAACTCATTCAAAATTGAAAGTTTACACGACGAGACCCGATACAATTTTTGGAATGAGCTTTTGTGGAATTTCTCCAAATCACCCTTTAGCTAAATACCTGGCTAAAAAAAATAATTTGATCAAAAATTTCATAACGTCCTGTGAAAAACTTGGAAATACTGAGGAAGCACTTGAGACTGCTGAAAAAAAAGGAATCGATACTGGAATTACAGTTTTACACCCATTAGATAAAAACAAAGCTGTTCCCTTATACATCGCTAACTTTATTTTGATGGATTACGGAACTGGAGCAATTTTTGGGTGTCCGGCGCACGATCAACGAGATCTAGATTTTGCAAGAAAATATGGGCTTGAAGTAATGCCAGTTGTTTGCCCAGTTGAGGAGGATGAGAACTCATTCAAAATTTTGGATCGAGCATTCACTGGTGTTGGAACAGTAATCAATTCAGATTTCTTAAATGGAAAAAATATTGCAGAGGCGAAATCTCTTATTATAGCTCATCTGGAGGAGCTGAAAGTAGGTACGCCAAAGGTAAATTTTCGTCTTCGTGACTGGGGTATATCTAGACAACGTTATTGGGGGTGTCCTATTCCAGTCATTCATTGCCATAAATGTGGTATTGTCCCCGAAAAAAAGAATAACTTACCCGTTAAACTTCCAGCAACTGCTGATTTCTCAAAACCAGGGAACCCCTTAGACCGTGATTTGAATTGGAAAAGAACGACTTGCCCTAATTGTGGCTCTGAGAGTATGAGAGAAACCGATACGATGGATACTTTTGTGGATAGCTCGTGGTATTTTGCAAGATTCACAAACCCAAACTCTCTAACTCCAACAGATAAAAAAAGCACTGATTATTGGATGAATGTCGACCAATATATCGGTGGCGTTGAGCACGCTATACTTCATTTGTTGTATTCAAGGTTTTTTGCTCGAGCAATGCATATTACGCAACATCTTCCGATGAAATCAAAGGAACCATTCACAGCTCTTTTTACTCAAGGAATGGTTTGTCACGAAACCTATAGCTGTTTCAAACTAACTGTAAGAACAGTAACAGGAAATTTTGAAATCGGTCAAGAAATAATTGGAACTGAGTCTAAGGCAAAGTCAACTATAAAATTTCTCATTCAAGACGATATCATCGTTATAAACAAACCAAAAAAAGCATTTAAAAATGGCGAGAAAATAACCGTCACTAATTCTAAAACGATAGCAGTAATTCTATCTGGAACAACGGAATGGTTTTCGCCAGAGGAAGTATCAAGTCCAAAATCAGAAGAATACTTTAAAGGAAAAATGTTAATAAAAAACGGTGCTCCAGTTGAGATAGGTAATTCAATAAAAATGTCAAAATCGAAGAAAAATGTTGTTGATCCAATCGACATTATTGAGCAATACGGTGCTGATACAGCTCGATGGTTTGTAATGTCAGATAGCCCCCCAGACAGAGACGTTGAATGGACGGAGGCTGGCATCGACGGTGCCTGGCGGCACATCCAAAAAGTATGGAAACTTTGCAGTGATATCTTATCACAGAAAGAAATCGATTCAAAAGTTGATCCCGAAGGAGAAAATATCAATGTAATGAAGCTTAAAAAAGCCACAGCGCTTACGATAAAAGGTGTGACACAGGGAATCGAAGATTTTGCCTTTAATAAAGCAATAGCCAAATTGTATGAATTTACAAATTTTCTCTCAAAATCATATGCTCCCCGAAAAAATAAAATTGAAGCATTAGGACATCTCGCAGTTTTAATGCAGCCGATGACTCCGCATCTTGCAGAGGAGATTTGGGCTGCACTAGGTAATTCTGATACCATAATGCACCAATCTTGGCCAAAAGTTGACGAAACAGTATTATTGGAGGATAACATCGAGATTCCTATACAAATTAATGGTAAGAAAAAGTTTGAACTTTCAATTCCACGGGATTTAAGTATTCCAGAAATCGAAAATTTGGTTTTGGAAGACAAAAAAGTTTTTTCCCTAACTGAGGGTAATAAACCAAAAAGAATCATCGTTATACCGGGTAGAATAGTAAATGTGGTTCTTTAAAAGAATAATTGTTTTGTCAATATTGACAATAACTCTGTCGTGCGGTTTCAAACCACTTTACAGCGATCTAGAAAAGAAAAACAAAGTCGTCGGCGTTTTAAAAATACCTAAACTTGACGATAAAGAGGGCTTCCATTTACGGGAGGAACTAATTAGGCGCCTAGGCGATGCAAAAGATGATACCTATACCTTATCGTTACAAATTAATACTGATAGAATAAATGAAGTTATCACGCCCAACAATGAAATAACTAGTTATCGACTTATTATGACTGCGAGCTATACCATTATAAGTAAAGACGGAGCAACAGTTTTACAAACTCAAGAGTCAATAGTGAGAACTGGGTTTAGCTCTTCTAGAAATTCAACTGGCTTCATTACTCAAATCGCAGAAGAAGCAGCAAAAAAACGATTGGCTGTTAAGATTGCTGAAAAGATCAGCACAAGAGTTATGATCTTATCGGAAAATTGGTTAAAATGAAAATTCAATTACGCGATTTTTTACCTTCAATAAGCAAAAATCTAACTAAGTTACCACTCCTTCTTATCTACGGTTCGAATCAATTTTTAGTGAAGGCAAAATGTGACGAGGCAATCGATATAATATGCGGTCCCTCAGCAAAAGATGAAATGCGGGTAACCAAATTTGATGAAAATGTTTTATTAAAAGATCCACAAAATTTCTTCAGTCAAATTAAAACAATTGGTTTCTTCCCAGGAAAACAAGTTATAATAATTGAGAATACCACAGATAAAATCAAGACAGCAATATCATCTGCTTTAGAGGACTGGTCGAAAGACGATGCAACAATTATTTTAATCGCAAACTCGCTTAAAAAGAACTCGGCAATTAGAAAATTAGTTGAGGAGCACCCAAATTCTCTGTGTCTTGCCATTTTTGATGAACAACGCGATCTAGAAAAAATTGAAGAAATAGTTAACTCTCTGAATATAAAAATACTTGACCATCAGATCATAAGTTTCCTTAAAAATCCTAAGAATTTTTCTTCTCATGATTCATTTATATCACTCATTGAAAAAATTAAGGCATTTAAATTTCAAGATGCAAATCCATTAACTTTTGAAGAAGTAGAATCGCTCCTATCTAATTCCGCGGATCCAAGCGTTTTCAACATGATCGACGCTTTATCTGATGGAGACATAGAGAATACAATTGTTTTACTTAAACGACTCTATGCCAGCGGAACCAATCCAAACCAAATCATCACCTTGCTGAATTCACACTTTGCTCTTCTTCACAGAATCTCTCTTAATATCGCTAATCACGAATTAATTTTAAATACAACTTATCCCCCCATATTTGGTCCTCGTCGAAAAAAAATTTTTAAACAAGTCCAAAAGTGGTCAACTTATCAAATTGAAAAAGCAATCAAGATAATTCAGAAAGTTGAAGAAGATCTACGATCCTCACCAAAAATTGAATTGAATTCCGCCTTAGAAAGAGCATGCTTACGACTAGTATCTATTCTTAAATCCATCTATTAAGCGATTAATTTTAGATTTAAATATTTTGCGACGGATTTTCCAACATGCGAGCCAGTTGCAAAACAACCCGTAAGCAAATACCCTCCAGTGGGTGCACTCCAATTTAGCATTTCACCTGCACAAAAGACATTTGGCAAATCATACAGCATTAGACCATTGTTAACTGCCTCTGTTGCAACCCCGCCTTTAGTTGAAATTGCAAAATCTATTGAGTAATTACCGTCTAATCGAAGTTCTAAATTTTTTATAATCCGAGCAAATTCCAAGGTCGTCTCCGGATAAGGATAAGCAAACTCTCTCAAGAGAGCAAATTTTACTCCTGTCAGACCTAATGACTTTCTTAAAAAATTAGTTAGCGTGGATTTTCTGGAATTGCGGTCTAACTTTTTAGCTATTGTTAGTAGAGAAACATCGGGCATAAGATCAACTTCCAATTTATCGGTTTCTCCTTTTTCCATTGTTGAAAACAGGTAAATCACACCACCTTCAATACCCGTTCGAGTAACTACAAATTCACCTTTTTTTGCAATGCCGTTGATTTTCACTGTAACAGACTTTACCGGTATTCCCTCAAATTTCATCATGTGTCTAGACCATCTTATCTTAAAACCCGCGTTCGCAGGAGCAAATGGCACCAGAGAGTTTTTTGAAGTTTGAAGATAATTTCTTAAAATATTGTACCATTTTCCATCCGAACCCAATCTACTCCAACTAGCACCTCCTAATGCCAAGATAGTAGCTTTCGAAATTATTGGGTAGCTCACATTATTAGACCTCACAATGTTAGTTATTCTATTATTTTTTGTTGCTGAATTTGTTTTCTTATCAAAATCTAACCATCTCGAAGAGGTGTGTATTTCAACACCTTGTCTGACAAGATTGGTTAGCCAAACTCTGAGTAAGGGTGAACTTTTCATACATTTTGGGAACACTTTTCCAGAGCTTCCAAAAATTATTTCCTGGCCCAAAGATTGACAAAATTGCATTATATCATTTGGACCGAATTTCTCTATTATAGGAGCTATCCAGTCTCTGAACTCTCCATACCTCTCGATCACATCACTGTTTGATGAAGTGATATTGAGACCCGATTTGCCAGCCATCAGAAATTTCCTTCCAACTGAGGGCATCGTATCAAGAATCCTGATGGTACATTTATAACGAATTAATTCAGTAGCCGCCATAAGACCAGCAGGACCTCCACCAACTATTAAAACGTCAACACTTTGATTTAAATATTTACTATCCATATTAAGGTTTACTTATTATTTAATGATAAGCACTTGTAATTTATAATTAAAACTATATTAACCTCTAAAGAAAGATTTGCAATCTAATCAACTCATGAATCCTATTTTAGTTAATTTAGAGAAAACATAAAATGTCGAAAAACCTAGAAAATATGTCAGAAGAATTAGTTCAAAAAGCCAAAACCTTTGGAGCTACCTCCGCTGAGTCTACTGTAGTACAAAATAAGTCCCTCACTCTTGAAACAAAAAATACAAAGCTTGAAAAAGTGGAAACGGCAGAATCGTTAGAACTAGGTTTAAGAGTTTTCATAAACTCTCAATCCGCAAGCGTTTCAATATCAAACTTTAATAGCGACGCGATAGATGAAATGATTTTAAGAGCAATTGCAATGGCGAAGGAGGCAATACCCGACGAGTTAAGTGGTCCTGCAGACATCAATCAAATTTTAAGTTCTTGGAATATGAAAAGTTTTGAACTTTTTGATATAACTTATGACGACCAAAATTTTGAAAAATACAAAAATTTAGCTCTGGAAGTTGAAAGCGCGGCTTTAGAAGTTACGGATATTTCCCAATCTGAAAGTGCAGGTTTTAGCTCCAATTATTCTAATTTTCATTTTACAACCTCCAATGGCTTTTCTAGTGGCTATCAGAGAACCGCTTTTGGCTTATACTGTAGTGCTATCGCTGGAACAGGCTCCTCGATGGAACGGGACTTTGCTTCAGAGGGCCGAACTTTTTTTAATGATTTGCCCTCAGCATCCTCGATAGGCTTGCTTGCAGCAAATCGAGCAACGGCTAGGCTAAAACCAAAAAGACCCCCAACAGGGTTGTATCCAGTTCTTTTTGATCAACGAATTTCAAGCTCTCTAATTGGGCATTTAACAGCCGCGATAAATGGAATGGCTATATGTCGAGGTTCGAGCTGGCTTTTAGGTAGTCTGAACAAGAAGATTTTACCGGAGAATTTATCTTTATGTGAAGATCCTAACCGTCCTCGTATAGCAGGTTCCAGGCCGTTTGATGCTGAGGGCTTACCAACGACACAAAAGAATTTTGTTGAAAACGGAGTACTAAAAAATTATATCCTTGATCTTAGATCTGCTCGAAAATTAAATCTCGAACCACTAGGCAATGCTTATCGTTCTCTAGCATCGGCTCCACAACCAGGAGTTGGCAATTTAGAGCTTTCGCCAGGAAACAGCACTTGCGAGCAATTATTGGGAAATATTAAAAGTGGATTATTGGTTACTTCTTTAATAGGCGCGACAATAAATCAAAATACCGGAGATTACTCCAGAGGTGCGAACGGCTTCTGGATTGAAAATGGACAGGTTGCTTTTCCAGTAAATGAGTGTACCATTGCCGGAAATCTTAAAGAAATGTTATTAAATGTTATTGCTGGTAACGATGGGAAATCCCACTTATCAAAAGTAGTACCAAGTCTTTTAATCGAAAAGATGACAGTAGCAAGCCGATAAACAGGCTTTAAAAGAAAAATTTTAATTATCTCTAACCTTAAAACAGTTTAAAATGTTATTCCCTAGATTCTGGTTTAAACCTAAAGTAAAAACCTCTGTCATTTCATACTTTTTGTTCCCTTTGAGTTTCCTTTGGATGGTTTTAGGAAACCTCAAACTTTTCATATCAGCTCCAAGTAAAAGTCCAATTCCGATAATTTGTGTTGGGAATATAACAATAGGAGGTAATGGGAAGACTCCAACGGCACTAAAGTTATGTTCTTTACTTAAGGACCGAGGTTACCATCCCCATATTTTAAGCAGAGGTTACAAAGGTAATTTGAAAGGACCACATTTGGTAAATCCATTGCGAGACTCCTTTAGAGATGTGGGAGATGAAGCCTTGATGATGTCTAAATATCATCCAACATGGATTTCACGTAATCGAGAATCTGGGGTCAAATCGGCAATTACTTCCGGAGCAAATGTTATAATATTGGATGATGGTTTCCAAAATTACCATGTAAAGAAAGACTTCTCCATCTTAGTAATTGAAGCTTCAGTTGGATTTGGCAATGGTTATTTAATTCCAGCTGGACCACTTAGAGAAACTATATCAAGCGGTCTGAAAAAAACTGATCTAATTATTATCATTGGAGAACATTTTGATCAGACCGCTTTTGAAAGAGACACTTTTCTTAGGAAGAATATTCCAATAGTTGAAGCAAAAATTGTAGCAAAAATTAATAAAGTTACTCTTAATCAAAAGAATGTAATAGGCTTTGCTGGTATTGCTCATCCAGANAAATTTAGAAATACTTTAGAAACCTTGGGAGCCAACGTTATAAATTTTAAAGCATTNACTAATCACAAACCATTCAAATTGGCGCATCTGAAAGAGCTNATAACTGAAGCAAAAAAAGAGCACGCATTACTTGTAACNACAGAAAAAGACTTGGTTAGAATTCCAGAAAAGTTACAACCCCATTTTAAAGCATTAAAAGTTGAAGTGGAGATCAAAAACCAAAATTTGCTGTTAGAGAAATTAATGCCTATTCTGTAAACCGTCGCTCAAACTAAAAATTAATTCAGCATCTCATCCAGATTTTCTTTCAAATTGTCAAAGTCAGTATACTCAATTAGTTTACCATTCAAAAGTATACTCGGAGTAGACGTAATCCCATCAGATTTGCTATTTGTTAAATATGCATCAATTAAATTTAGCGATTTAGCTTTATTTTTAAGACACGAGCTAATTTGCTCTTCTTTCATCCCAACCTGTCGTCCAATTGCGAAGAGCTCACTTAAAATTTTCTTTTCAGTCTCTCCAGAAGCCCACTTTGCTTGCTTGCTATATATAAGATCGATTATTCCAAAGTATTTGTGTTTGCTATCACACCTCGCCAAAAGTCCTGCCCAGAGACCCGGAGCATCAAAATAAACCTCTCTGTAAATGAATTTTATTTTACCAGTTTTAATATACTCTTTCTCGATATGGGGAAAAACTTCTTCATGAAAAGTTGCACAATGAGGGCACGTAAAAGAAGCATATTCAACAACAGTGAAATCCGAATCTAAATTCCCTTTTATCATATCGCTATATTGGTCTGCTTCTTTCTCCGAGGCAAAAGTACAAGCTGTAGAAAAGCTCCAAAGCATTGTGAAGATGATTAGTGCAGTAAATTTTTGAGTTGTTAACATTCTTATTCCTTAATAAAATCATTCTTTTGAGTTCTTTGACTAAAATTACTACATAATTTAGCCAGGCTTCTCCGTAAATTTGTACTGCTAACAGTATCAAATTTTAGCTTCATTTCAAAAGTATCTGTATGATCTGTTAAAGTTCTATTAGTATCATAATCTCCGTCAACTTTTTTCAACAAGGATTTATCTATTTCCGAATCTTCATAACCTAAAACTGACGAAGACTTAAATTTTATCTTACTTACAGCTTTGTATCCATAAATTCGATTTACTTTTTCTTTTATCAACTCCTTCTGCAACTCTAATTCCGGGCCGTANGCTCCATTTATNTCTAAAGTCAAGGTTGCGCCTAATTCACGGCCANNAAAAATAATGCAAGAAGGTTTTAACAACTGAGATAAAGCTGGACCANCAATCTCATTCCAATTGATGATTAATTTTGATTGTGCGAACCCTCTTTTCTCAAAACTTTTTTGNGTAAGTCCATTCAAGAAGCTTGCNGTTCTTTTAAAACCAACACGACCTCGTTTTATTTTTAAATCACTGTTAATTACTTTTTCCAATTTTTCTCCGTAAACATTGCAACCGGTTTTTCTTTTAGTTAACTTTGTGCTATGTATTTACCATACACATTTGTAAAAAATATTTTATCGTAATTAACGCCTTTGGGCTACCTTTAAAAGTTATCCAAATAAACAAAATGCCGAATGATACACAGATAGCGCCAGAGTTATTAGATTGGTACGATAAAAACGCACGTGATCTTCCTTGGAGAATACCACCTGTCGAATCGGTAACCGGTATTAAACCCAACCCCTATCATACTTGGCTTTCTGAAATTATGCTGCAACAAACTAAAGTGGAAACAGTGAAATCATATTATGAGTTCTTTATCTTTAAATGGCCGACAATAATGGATCTTGCAGCTGCAAAAGATGAAGAAATCATGGAGGCGTGGGCCGGTTTGGGTTACTACAGACGGGCTCAAAACTTAATTAGGTGCGCAAAAATTGTAGCAAAAAATTTTAATGGTGTGTTTCCAGAAGATGAAGACTCGCTTTTACAATTACCTGGAGTGGGCAATTACACTTCAGCAGCTATTCAATCGATTGGCTTCAACAAAAAGGCTGTAGTTATAGATGGAAATGTAGCGAGAATAATTTCACGATTATTTGCATTAAACACTCCAATTACATTATCTCAAAAAAAAATAAAATCTTATGCCAAGAAGCTCTTACCCAAAAACCGATTCGGTGATTATGCACAAGCTTTAATGGACTTAGGTTCAAAAATCTGTACCCCCAAAAAACCAAAATGTAATAAATGCCCTNTTGCAGGATCATGTAGGTCCTTTCACTTGAATCTCTGTAATCAAATTCCTTATCCAAAACAAAAAAAACAAATACCAATTAAATATGGATATGCGTTCGTCGCATTAACTAAAACTAATAAAATTTTGTTGGAGAGAAGGCCCNATGAAGGTCTTCTCGGCGGTATGCTTGGCTTCCCTAGCACTCAATGGGAGCNGTCCGAGAACGTCAAGTTTAATCCTCCATTTGAAAATAATTGGAAAATTCTAAGCGAGCCAGTTACCCATGTATTTAGCCATTTTAAATTAAAGCTCAGGGTAGCGGTTGGAATCATAGAATTCGAACCTTCGGGATATGACATTATCTCACTCGAAAGTTTTAATCGTAATTCTTTACCATCATTAATGAGAAAAGTATTTGACGTAGGACTTAAAATTTAATCATTATAATTTTTACTGCAATCTATACTACGTTTTCCTCCACACGAATTTTTTGACGCAAAACATCAATCGGCACTTTGGCACCATCTTTCTTAAAAAACCAGTACGTCCACCCATTGCATGAAGGTGCTCCCTCAAGAATAGAACCCACTTGATGAATTGAACCTCTAGCATCATGTGCTATTAAAGTCCCATCGGCTCTAACCTTTGCTACATGCCGCCCATTTTGAGAATATAATTTTTCTCCGGGTGAAAGCAACCCACGTTCAACCAATATCCCAAACGGAATTCTACGCTCAGTTCTTTTTCCTGAAGTTACACTAATACTTTCTTCATCAAACGATTTAACTTGAGCAATGCGATGTTTCGCAGCTTTGATATATTGATTTTCTTGATCGATACCGATATAATCTCTTCCTAATCTTTTTGCAACCACACCCGTGGTCCCAGATCCAAAAAATGGGTCAAGTATTAAATCGCCTGGTTTAGTTGAGGCAACAATAACTCGATGTAAAATTGACTCCGGTTTTTGAGTAGGATGTAATTTAGTACCATCAAATTTTTTTAATCTTTCAGTCCCATTACAAATTGGAAACAACCAATCTGATCTCATTTGAACCCCATCATTCAGTTCTTTCAAAGCATCATAATTAAAGGTATACTTGGACTTATCAGATTTTGCCGCCCAAATTAAAGTTTCGTGAGCGTTCGTAAATCTTTTTCCACGAAAATTTGGCATTGGGTTTGATTTACGCCAAACGATATCATTAAGTATCCAGTACCCGATATCTTGGAGCGAAGCACCTACACGAAATATGTTATGATAAGAACCTATTACCCAAATTGCGCCGTCCGTTTTTAAAATTCTATGTGCTGCCGTTAACCAATCTTTGGTAAAATTATCATAATGTTCAAAATTTTTAAATTTGTCCCAGTCATCATCTACGGCATTTACTTTAGAATTGTCAGGTCTATGAAGATCACCCCCCAACTGCAGATTATATGGTGGATCTGCAAAGATTAAATCGACTGAACTGGCAGGAAGATCATTCATTAAAGCAATGCAGTTTCCATGTAAAATTTTATTCTTTGGAGAATCTTTTTGTAATATTGCATGAATATTCATTTGGCGCCTCATACGTTTTGTATTTTGAGGAACCATGATTCAAAAGTGATTCGGCGTCAATTAATATTTTTAATCAATGACTTATTTTGATTAGTTAACACAACATATTGTGTATTGGTTTGAAGGAACGTCTATGATATGGAGTTACACCCAATAATTTAAGTGCCTTTTGATGCTCTTTAACTCCATACCCAAAATTCCTTTCCCAACCATAACCGGGATATAATTGGGCTAACTCTGTCATTAATTTATCTCGCGTTACTTTTGCAATTATCGAAGCCGCAGCAATGGAGGCTACTTTTGTATCACCTCCAATAATATTTCTAGAAATACANGGNAATCCAATTGGGACACANTTNCCATCTATCAAAGCTCTCTGTGGAAGGGATTTTAAATTTGCCAAAGCTCGGGTCATTGCCAATAAAGTTGCTTGAAGAACATTATGCTCATCAATTTCTTCGACAGATCCGTAACCGATGCCAAAATCAGACCTAGATATGAGTTCTTCAAATAACATTTCACGCTTTTTTTTTGATAGTTTTTTTGAATCGTCTAGTGAAGTTGTTATAAAATTATGTGGAAGTATCACTGCTGCTGCAACCACGGGTCCCGCCCAAGGTCCCCGTCCTACCTCATCAATACCACAATCTACACCAAGCCTTTCATCATTAAAAATTTGCAATTGTCCTCAATTATTTTATCTATAAATCAAAGATTCTCTTCCAATTTCAAACCAATCTATTTATTGGTTTGGTAATTGTCTCATTTAATACTAAAAAAAATTTTTAACTATATAAAGGAAAAAAAATGAATAAATTCACTAAAGTTGCAATCCTGAGTTTTTGCTTAATGGGATGTCAAACCGCATATTTAACGAGCGAGGGTGAGAGGCTGGTTGGAAACGTGGCTTCAGGCTGTATTTTCGGCAAAGTATTTTTTGACGATTGTAAGGCCGGAGCTGCTGTCACTGGAGCTGCTACAATTATCGATAACCAGAATTAATTATCAAAATTTCCGAATCAACTATTTTTAATCTTAGAGAAATTTTATAAAATTTACTGGCGACCCCTAGAGGACTCGAACCTCTGACACCCAATTTAGGAAACTGGTGCTCTATCCTGCTGAGCTAAGGGGCCTATATATAGTTTTAAAACTCTAATGTAATAGTAGAGAAATTACAATATTAACAAATCTACAAAAGATTTAAGACTACAATTTCAATTCAGTAAATTAATCTTGATCTAACTGTAATTTAGCTATTCAATAAGGCTAATAGTAAGGTGCATATACTTCCTAGTATACCTCCCATTATTAATCCACCAATCAANGCAGGCAAGCGNCGACGACGGACAGAAACAAATTCTTTTTTTAAAACCGAGTGAAGGTTTCTTTCGACAAGAAAAGGCAAGTGTGGGCCATACCTGGAAAGAGCCCTAATAGTACTAATTGCATCATTAAAAAATGCCNTAGGACCAAGATTTTCTTTAATATAACTCTCTACTATAGGTCGGGCCGCCTCCCACATATTCATATTAGGGTCAAGACTCCGCGAGACACCTTCAACAACTACCATCGAGCGTTGAAGCAGTATTAACTCAGTNCTTGTTGACATNCCGAATCTCTCCGTCACGTCAAAAAGATGCGCCAACAGACGAGCCATCGAAATTTGTTGTGCCTCAACACCAAAAATAGGTTCTCCAACAGATCTCAAGGCTTGGGCAAACGCCTCAACATCTTGGGTTTGCGGAACATAACCAGCTTCGAAGTGAACTTCCGCTACCCGTCTATAATCCTTCTGCAGAAACCCCATTAAAATTTCTGCATAAACACGCCTGGTATAGGAATCTATTCTACCCATTATNCCAAAATCCATTACAAAAAGTACACCATCCGGACCTANTTTTAAATTACCTTGATGCATGTCACCATGAAAAAAGCCATCCCGAAGCGCTTGCTGAAGGAAAGATTGTATAATTAATTTTGCNACAGACTCCATATCAGCACCGCTATTTCGAATTTCCTCGACGTTACCAATTGGAGTGCCTGTAACCCATTCAGTTGTCAAAACACGCCTGCTTGATAAATCCCAAAAAACCGAAGGAACTTTGAATCGCTCATCATTTANTGTATTGGCTTTGAACTCAGCTGCTGCTGAAACCTCCATTCTTAAATCTAACTCTTCCCGAACAATTCCTTCAAAATGCTCAATAACTGCTACAGGCTTTAATCGTCTGGATGATTTAGAAAAAAGTTCAACAATTTTTGCNAATAAATAAAACGCNTCGACATCCTTTAAGAATGCTTTCTCGATTCCTGGGCGCAAAACTTTAACTGCAACTACTTTACCACTATGGCTTACAGTAGCCTTGTGTACCTGAGCAAGGGAAGCAGCGGCAATAGGATGACTAAAGTTTGAAAAAAGTTCGTCCANCTTAGATCCCAGTTCTTTCTCAATTGTTTCAATAGCTATTTTTTGACTAAATGGCGGCAATGCATCTTGTAAAACTTTTAACTCATCTGCCAGAGTTTGTCCCACNACGTCAGGTCTAGTTGACAACAACTGTCCAAATTTAATGTAAGCGGGGCCCAAGGCAGTCAATGATCTTAAAATAGGGGGTTGTTTTAGGTCTCCCTTCAAACCNAAATACTTAAATGGCGAAACAAGAATTTTTGACAAAATTTTCAGTGACTTTGGAGCACTCAAAGCGTCCATCGCTACATCCATCGAGCCCGATCTTTCAAATGTTGCTCCAGTTCGAATTAATCGCCAAAAATTGTGTGGTCCCCGCATTTAAATTTTCCAACCTAAATGCATTGAAGCTATTCCAAAACTAAGATTTCTATACTTCACATTTTCAAATCCTTTTGATGNAACCATTTTCGAAAATCTATCTTGCTCNGGAAACTTTCTGATGCTTTCCACTAGNTATTGGTAACTATCTTCATCTCCAGTGATTATTTTTCCTAATTTAGGAATAATATTGAAAGAATATTTATCATAAATTTTTTGCAAAAAATCATCTGGAATTTTTCCAAACTCCAATATACTTATCCTTCCACCAATTTTTAAAACGCGGTAAGCTTCATCTATTGCTTTCTCAATATCTACCACATTTCTAATTCCAAATGATATCGTATAAACATCAAACGAATTATCACTAAAAGGCAATGTCATCGCATCTCCGCAAACCCATTCNAGATTTTTAGCAAACNCCTTTGACTCACCCCTTTTTTTTCCCTCAATAAGCATCGCTTCTGTCATATCCAGTACTGTAGCAGTAGCCATTCCTCTCGCTCTATCTAAAAACTTAAAGGAGATATCACCTGTTCCNCCTGCTACATCGAGTAACTTTTGATATGGCTGAGGGTTTAACCAATCTATAAGTGCATCTTTCCAAAATCTGTGTATACCAAAGCTCATCACATCATTCATAACATCATATCTAAANGCCACATTTGAAAAAACATCCTTGACCAATCCAGCTTTTTTACTTCGGAGAACCGTATCAAAACCGAAACTTGTTGTTTTTCTTTCATTCATAAATTTTCCTCAATAAAATTCATATTTTTTAATTTATTGTGTAAATGAGAACCTAATCACATCGGGTTAAAAAATTTATACAGCTGTTACCAATATATTTACTTTTTATCACATTTAACTCCCTTGGTGGGNAAANCACACTTCTTTCCTCCCAAATAACCACAGCATCTTTAGATATCCACTTTCTGGCTAATGCTACACTGAGTGCTAACTCACCTAGGCTTTTTCCGTATGGTGGATCTAAAAAAACTAAATTATAATTTGGCCCAGAGTTTAAATTAAGCTTTGTTGCATCTTTTCGCAACACAGTAACTTTCTCATGAGCCTTTAAAAGAACTTTATTTTTATTAACTACATTCAGTGATGTTTTTTCACAATCTACAAAGCAAGCATGTTTCGCACCTCGTGACAAGGCCTCTAAACCTAAAGCACCCGTTCCACAAAACAAATCTAATACNATTGCACCATCAAAATCAAAACTTACTCCATGTTTTAAGATATTNAAAATTGTCTCNCGNGCTCTATCGGTGGTAGGNCTTAACTCAGCAACTACCGATTGACCCGAGAGCTCAAATAACTTTCTACCTTTCCATTTGCCNCCGACAATGCGCATTNAATTAATTTTCAACAATAATTTCANATCGAATTCTAANTCCAAAATACTTGATTCTTCTGGAGACTCTCCTGCCGCTATTAACCTTTTCGCCACAAAATAGGCTTTAGCATCGTTTATTGCATCAACAGCAATCAAATTTTGATTTTTAAAATACCAAAGTGATCGAGANTTCTTATCAATTCTTCCCACNACATGATCATACCCAGAACATAAGCCTGCTATTTGCAACTTTACCTCATATTGATCAGACCAGAACCANGGTTCAGCAATATATTGCGNAGAACAGCCCAGAGCAGTCGATGCCGCTGCCTCNGCCTGTTCTATGGCGTTTCCGACTGATTCTAAACGTAATCGATTAGAGCCATATGGAAAATTAGCACAATCACCGGCAGCTAAAATATTTTTATCAGANGTCTGGCATAAACCATCGACCCAAATTCCATTATCAATTTTTAAACCGCANTCCTCCGCTAATTTNGTNCGTGGATTCGCCCCAATCCCAATCACAGAAAAGTCTGCTTGGATTTTCACTCCATTGTCTAAAAGTGCACCTACAAAACCTCCCTCTTCCCGAATTAGCCTGACTATCGAATGACCTTCAATTATTTTTACTCCATTTTTTTCATGTAAACTTTTAAAAAATTTTCCCGTTTCAGCGCAAGCTACTCGTTTCAATATCCTTTCCTGAGATTCCACAACAGTTACATTTAGCTTTTTTTTTCTNGCAACAGACGCTATTTCAAGACCAATATAACCGCCCCCAATTATTAAAACCCGCCTACCTGATTTAAATTCATGCTGAATACGAGTAACATCGGCTATNGACCTTATATAGTAGTTTTTAGAGTGAGCTTCATCCNAACTGTCTGAAAAAACTCTTGGCTGCGAGCCCGTAACTAAAAAAAGCTTGTCATAGTATAAATCTGTGTCATCGCTGCAAATAACTCTCCTAAACTGACGATCAATCGAAATTGCATTCACACCAAGTTTTAAAGTTATATTATTATCTTTATAAAAGTTTTCAGGTTTGAAAAATAATCGCTCTTCTGGCACCTCTCCTAGTAGATATTTTTTCGACAACGGCGGTCGTTGGTATGGAAGACAATTTTCGGCACAAATAATATTAATGGCACCCTTAAAACCCTTTGATCTTAATTTATTTGCTACTGAATAACCAGCCTGCCCTCCCCCAACAATAACCATTCCAGTCATGCAACCCTCATTAAGTTCAAATTTATATAAAAAATATATGGCACTTTCTAGGTGAAGTATAGTAAATACACCTAAATCTTTGTTCAAATTTAGAAGGATATTTTGATGAAATTCTCGCTCGAGGAAAAATTACCAAGCTGCACTTTATCTCAAATGACCGAAGATGGACCAAAGACCTTAAATCTAAGTGAAGTAACCTTGGGAAAAAAAGTAATTTTAGTCGGAATGCCAGGCGCTTTTACACAAACCTGCGATAAGCAACACCTCCCAAGCTTAATCAAAAATTCTACCGCTTTGTTCAATAAAGGTATAGATGAAATCATTTGTATTGTTGTCAACGATATTCATGTAGCAAAGTCCTGGGGAGAAATAAGCGGTGCAACAGAAGCGGGAATAAAAATATTATGTGACGTAGAATCTCAATTTACTGAGGCCATTGGTCTTTCGTTTTCTGTTCCAAAAGTAGGTTTTTTTAAAAGATTACAACGCGTATTCCTTATTTTAGACAATAATATAATCAAACACGCCCAAGTGGAGAAAGTCCGAGGTGAATGTGAATTGACCTCTGGAGAGACCATACTGGATACAGTTGAAAAAATCTTCAATCGTTAAATTAAAGAATCAAATTTTTCGGCTAGCTTTAAATCAAGAGCAGTCAAACCATTAGCATCATGAGTCGTAAGTGTGACGCTTACCCTATTAAAAACATTGCTCCACTCCGGATGATGATTTAATTTTTCNGCTTCTAATGCCGCTTTGCACATCCAACCAAAAGCGTCCACAAAGTTGGAAAAAAGATATTTTTTTGTTATCGTATCTTGATTTCGGTCGTGCGACCAGCCATTGTTCAGAAACGAAGATAAATCTTTGTCTCTTTCTTTCTTACTTAATTTTTTCATTCAACCCTCCATTGTTTCAAAATAAACTCTTTTAATCACTCTTTTTTGAACGGACCATCAATCAAAATATGATTATATTGGTCGTGAATAATTGATCTTTCTTCATTCAAATATCTTTCTACCGCAGAATGAAATTTCTTATCTAAAAACCAATGCATAGAATTGGTAATCGCTGGCATGTATCCTCTTGCAAGTTTATGTTCACCTTGCGCGCCAGCCTCTACTTTTTTAAGTTGTTGAGACAGTGCGTAGTCAATTGCTTGATAATAGCATAATTCATAATGGAGACATGAATGATCCTCATTACAACCCCAATAACGCCCAAATAAAGTATCTCTTCCAATAAAGTTTAAAGCGCCAGCAATATATTTCCCGTCCCGATGTGCCATTACTAATAAAACGTCATCACGCATTTTTTCCTGCACGATATCAAAAAATGATCGCTTCAAATAGGGAACACCCCACTTTCGTGCACCTGTATCTTGGTAAAATTTCCAAAATGAGTCCCACAAATTTGGAGTAATATCAGTTCCTGAAAACTGAGAGATTTCTCCTCCAAATTGTAATGCCACTCGCCTCTCCTTTTTTATAGCCTTTCGTTTCCTTGAAGATAAATTTGATAAAAAATCTTCAAAATCCCTATAAGAGTTATTTAACCAATGATACTGTAGGCTTTTTCGACCCAACATCTGCCATTTTTCAGCTAATTCCACTTCACAATCAGCGCAAAATGTAAAATGAATTGATGAGACTTGATTATCGATGGCTATTTGCTTGGCCGCTCCTATTAAAGCTTCACTGACACTTGATTCATGACCAGGTTTTACCAAAAGTCTTCTTCCAGATACTGGAGTGAACGGAACCGCAATTTGAAACTTTGGATAATAATGTCCCCCTGCTTGAGAATAGGCTTGGGCCCAATTATGATCAAAAATATACTCACCTTGCGAATGACCTTTTAAATACAAAGGCATTACTCCCAATACTGAGCTTTTCCGGCTAGCTATTAAATAGTTAGGGACCCAACCAGTGTTTTCTCCGACCGATTTACTTTCTTCTAAAGCAAATAAAAACCTAAACGTTGTGAACGGATCTAAGGGCCGTGCCCCGTTTTTTGTTTCAGGACATGCACATTGATCCCAAGTAAGAGGATCAATGTCTTTTAAAGTATTTATTAAGGTTACTTTGATATCGGTCATTTTAAAAATCTTACTAAATTAATTTAACTCACAATTCTTTGGGGCGGCCTGAAGCCTTCAAAAGTTATATTATCAGATCTATCAAGTGCTAATTCTAACTCTTTGTTATTTCGAATCGTCCAGGAAAGGATATTTATATTCGATGGAAGTCTAGCAACATATTTTGACACCAAATCTGAATGTTTATGAGAGATAAAACTTGCAGCCACCAGTTGCAAACCTTTAATCCGGCGGAGCTCTTCAAGCTTACTTACATTAAGAGCTGGCCAGTCACACTTTTTAAAATCCTCAGTTACCAACCCTCTTGGGATGTTGGGCAATCTCTGTCCAAATAGCCATACAGAATTAGGGTTGAATGACATGATTGCAATAGGACCACTATATTTTCTAAGGCTTTCAGCCACGGCATCCTCAATGTCGCTTGAACTATCATCAAGAAAGCCACTCTGATCTTTCAATTCGACCAAAACTGGAACACGCCCGGATACAAGTTCAAGAAATTCATCGAATGTGAGTATTTTTTGCCCATTTTCCAACCGAAAATTTTTCAAGGCATTCAGGCTGAGATCACTCACTTTCTCATTAATATCAAATAGCCTATCTAAGGTATCATCATGAAAAACAATTGCAACCTTATCCGCTGATAATTGGATATCGATTTCAATTCCATAACCTGCAGTGATAGCAGCTTCAAATGCGGCAGAGGAATTTTCTGTACGGCCCGAACCAAACGAACCGTTACAATCATGCAGTCCACGATGCGCGATTGGAGAATTTAAAAACGCTTTACCCAGCGGAATAGCCGTTAAACTCCTAGACATTTTATGTTTTTAGCTCAAANATACCATCTACCTCAACAGCAACGCCTAATGGTAGAGATGAAGAACCAACAGCCGCTCTTGCATGTGAACCTTTATCACCAAAAACTTCAACCATTAAGTCTGAAGCACCATTAATTACTTTAGGATGNTCGGTAAACGTNTTAGTGGAATTTACAAATCCTCCAAGCCGTACAACACGTTTGAAGCGACTCCAGTCACCGTCGCACGCAGATTTCACTTGCGCAATTAGAGCTAAACCACAAAGACGGGCGGCTTCATAACCTTCNTCTATACTGAAATCCGAACCAAGCTTTCCCACAACCAACCCATTCACATTTTGGGAAATTTGTCCTGAGACATGTAGCATCTTGCCAATTTTGACATAGGGTACATAGTTCGCTGCAGGTGCAGCAGCACGGCGTTGTGCTGCACGGCCATCTCGAACGCCGAGCAGACCGACCGCCACGCTTGCAACACTGAGCAATAGCAGCCAACGGCGAGATTCAGCCGGCCGGCGCGGACCCTCCGGCAGCAGCTCGCTCGAGCAGCCGCATCAGGCGCAACGCAAAGGCGGGCGAGCGTGCCTCCGCCGCGAGCTCGCCA
>PAHT02000036.1 GCA_002705045.2 Paracoccaceae bacterium
CCTTTATACTTTGAAGAACCATTATTCATAAGTAATTCACTAGAACCACTTCCAATGTTATCTATAAAGCTAGTCCTACTCTCCAGATCACTGATTATTTGTTCCACAGGACCACCCGGAACAAATTGAACCAAAAAAAAATTAATTAACATTATCCCAAGAAGTGTTGGAACAATTAAGACTATCCTTCGAGATATATAGTTCAGCATTCAAATGCCTTATTCACCGCAATGCACCCACCTTCAGTAGCGATTCATACTTGTCTTTGTCAAACCACCACAGGTCCAAAACACCTAAATCATAAGGCGGTAAATTTTTTGGATGCTTATACATATCAAAATAGGCTATTGTATGTTTATTTTTATACCACTGAGGAACCCAAATAACCTTGTTTCGTAATACGCGGTCTAGTACCCGAATAGCCTGACTGAGCTCCTCTCTCGTGGAGGCAGCTCTAACTACTTGTATTAACTTATCAATTCCAACATCTTTAACCCCAGTAAGATTGAAAATGGAGACATCCGCAGTTGCAGAGCCAAAATACTGTTCGAGTTCCGAACCCGGAGTAAGTTGAGTGCTTAAAAAGCCTACTACCATATCAAAATCAAAATTTCGTTTTCTATCTGTCATCTGAGCATTATCAATTTTTACATTTGATGCATTAACACCAAGTTTACGTAAATTTGAAACGTACGGATTAATTATGCGATCAAAAGCTTGACTATCGTTCAAAATCTCCAAATCAAAGGTCTGTCCTTCAGAGTTCCTTCTAAGTCCATCATCCCCAATCGACCAACCAGCACTGTCAAGGAGTGCTGAAGCAGTTCTCAAATGCTTTCTATCAAGTTGCCTAGTTGACGATTCTGGAAAATAAAAAACTGGCTCTTCAAAGTTTACCAAATCAATTTCATCTTTAAACGTATTGAGAATTTTCAACTCGTTTGGATTAGCTATACCCGTTGCACTAAGCTTACTGTTATCCCAAAATGAATTTATGCGTTCATAAAGACCATAAAAAAGTGTCTTATTGGACCATTCGAAATTAAACATTAAGCCAATAGCTTTGCGGACACGGATATCTTGAAATTTTTCTCGCCGCAAATTGAATACAAATGACTGCCCGGAAGCGAGAGTTCCATCAATAATGGAAGTTTTGTTTACCCAACCTTCATCAATGGCTTGGAAATCATATNCCGTTGCCCANATTTTNGAAGANGCCTCATTNCTAAATGTATATTCGCCNGCTTTAAAACCCTCAAAAGCTGANTTGTAATCNGCAAAATATTCNATCCTGAAACGGTCAAAATTATATCNTCCTCTATTTANAGAAANATTTNGGCCCCAATAATTTTTGTTCTTCGCATAGACTATCCTTTTTCCAACATCCATACTCTCAAGAACATAAGGACCAGAGCCGAGGGCTGGTTCCAAAGTCGAATTTTCAAAATCAATTTGATTTTCTACGAAATAGTTCTTCGAGAAAACTGGCAACCCCCCCACAGTGCTTATCAAATCACGCGTCGGAACGTTATCATTGAATATAAATTTTATTTTTGATCCTGAAANTATTTCCGCCGTCTTCACATCTTTCTCTAATANTGCGCGAAAGGACGGTAATCCTTTATCTCTCAGCAGCTCATAAGAAAAAAGCACATCCTCAACGGTTAAAGGTGATCCATCGGAAAATTCAATATTTTCTCTCAGCTTAAAAATTACCCAAGAGCGATCTTTAGGATATTCGATATATTCGGCTAAAAGACCATAGGCTGCGTCTACTTCATCTGCTGTTTCTTCCAAGAGGCTTTCGAAGAAAATTGAAGAATANGCTCCCGCTCTTCCTTTTCGGGTATAAGGATGCATAGAATCAAATGAACCAAATGCCCAGAACGATATTTCGCCTCCTTTAGGAGCATTCACATTTACGTATGAAAGGTTTTTAAATTTTTTNTCGTACTTTAAATCCCCAAANGTCGAGATACCGTGCGATTTAATTATATCTTGCGCTCCCAAAATGGTTCCTACAAAACAAAACAAGGCGCTGAATACGTAAAGTTTAAAAGATTTCATTTTTTCCCCAGTTTAAAGAACTGATCCTAAAAGTTCTGATAAAAGATTATGCTCAGTAGTAACATAAACTTAAAACGCATTTTATCTAATTATAATTTGTCTTCTAAATATTGGATAAGTAGATATAGTATACTCTTGCTCCCACGTCTAACTTTTTTCATAATTAATAGATTTCATAGATTTCTAGTCCTACATCAGATAGTTTTAAAAATGATATAAANAATTTGTTCANGTGATCCGTAAGTNAAAAGTAGTCGAGGCTATANGATTCNAACCNACAACCGACGGTACCCAAAACCGTACAANCCTGTCATATGCTCCGCTATGCGTTGAGTATTACCAATTAAATAAAAGCTTATCTGTCATATGCGTAATATGCTTCAGACTCAGTCACTCATCGATTTGTTATGACGGTGTCAGGTTAGCCGGGTTTTTAGCTCTGGTAAGAGCAATGCACATCTTTTCACCTTCATAGACCCATTATCACGCTAGATCCGTCAACAACAGTCCCATTTTTCGATAAATTGAAGTTATCTTTTCATCAGCACTTTTGCCCTATTTAAAGCACTTTTGTTTTTTTGCCTAAATTATAGTCATTTGAAAGAAAAATTAAAGTAAATCGATTACTAAAAATTGCAAATCTAAACACAACCTCCAACACTGGATCCATTGATCTGTGGAGGTGTAAAGCATATGACAGCTTTTGATGAAATGTTTGGTAGATCCTCAAATCCAAGACTAGCGTATGAAACCTATTTCAAGTGGCTCAAGGCTGAGAATATTCAGGACCTTCAAAAAAAAAATAAAGAGGCAGAGGCTGTTTTTAGGCGAACTGGAATTACTTTCAACGTGTACGGAAATATTGAGCAAGACGAAAGGTTGATCCCATTCGATATTATTCCAAGAATTATAAGTGGAAATGAGTGGCGTCGGTTAAAACAAGGTTTAGAACAACGCGTTCGCGCAATCAATGCATTTCTACATGATGTTTATCACAAGCAAGAGATCTTCAAAGCGGGTTGGCTACCTTTAAACTTACTTCAGTCAAATCCAGCCTTTGTGCCCCACATGATCGGCNTCACCCCGCCTGGCGGTGTATACACGCACGTCGTAGGGACTGATCTTATCAAAACCAAAGAAAATGAATTTTACGTTTTGGAAGATAATATACGTACACCTTCTGGTGTCTCATATATGCTGGAAAACCGCGAAACAATGTTAGAAATTTTTCCTGAACTATTCTCGATAAATAAAGTTAAGTCAGTTACAGAGTACCCCCTCAANTTACTTAAATCACTNATTGAGAGCGCACCAGAAATGCAAGAAGACGAACCTACTGTAAGTGTTTTGACTCCTGGTCTACATAACTCAGCATATTTTGAGCATTCCTTTCTAGCGGATCAAATGGGTGTTGAACTTATTGAAGGGCATGATGTCCAGATAGTCGACGGCCACATTGCAATGCGAACNACAGAAGGTTACAAAAAAATAGATATACTCTACCGCAGGGTCGATGATGAATTTATAGACCCATTAACATTCAATCCAAATTCCCTTTTAGGTATACCTGGATTGATCGATATATATAAATCAGGAGCGATAACTATCGCAAANGCNCCAGGAACAGGCGTCGCGGACGATAAGGCAATATATTCTTTTATGCCAGATATAATTAGGTTCTACATGGGCGAGGAGCCATTACTAAAAAATGTTAAGACATGGCGCTGTAGCGANGAAGACCAACTNAAATACGTTCTCGAGAATTTAAACTTGTTAGTTGTCAAAGAAGTTCACGGTTCAGGAGGATACGGAATGTTGATTGGGCCAATAGCTTCAAAAAAAGATCTTGAAATATTTAGAAACAAATTNTTAAAAAAACCCCAAAATTATATTGCTCAACCCATGTTAGCGCTTTCTACTGTCCCAATCCTCAAACAGGCTGGNCTCACCCCTAGACATGTAGACTTAAGACCCTTTGTNCTCGTCTCTCCAAAAGAAATTTATGTTACGCCNGGCGGTCTAACACGTGTAGCGCTTAAACGAGGATCAGTTGTAGTTAATTCGTCTCAAGGAGGCGGCACNAAGGATACGTGGGTGCTCGAGGATGAATAAATGCTAGGTCGAAATGCTGCGGGCATATTTTGGATGTTTCGCTATCTAGAACGGTCTGAAAATATTGCTAGAATAATGCAAGCTGGACATCGTATGTTTCTAACAAGCATCAACAGCAGTTACGAAGACTGGGCGTCAATACTGGATGCTATGTCTTTGAGAGAGCATTTTGAAGAAAAAACTGCCGAATTCAATCCTAGCAAAGTTCGAAACTTTATTCTAAGAGATGCCGACAATCCATCCTCTATTATCTCATGCGTAACAAACGCTCGCGAAAACGCTAGAATGGTAAGAACAGTTTTAACTAAGGAAGTTTTTGAGGCTGTCAATGAGACTTACCTAGTTTTAAAAGATACTTTAAAACGCCCGATAAGCGATCGTAACCTTGTGAAAACACTTGCAATTATTCGTCGTCAAAGCGTTTTAGTGCGTGGGACACTTCACGGTACAATGCTTCGCAATGATATTTACGAATTTGCTCGATTAGGAACTTTTTTAGAGCGAGCAGATTATACTACAAGAATTTTAGATATGAAGTACTATATATTGTTACCATCAATAAGTTTTGTTGGAAGTAGTATCGATAATCGACAGTGGGAAAACATATTACACTCTGTATCCGCCTACAAATCTTATCGTTGGCTAAATAAATATCAAATAAATCCACGCGGGATTTGCAAATTTTTGATTCTAGATCCTAGGTTCCCGCGTTCTATTATTTTCTGTGCACGGCAATTAGCGACGAACCTGAGACTTTTGACAATAGAATATAACCGTAAATCTAAAAGTGCAAAACTTGCTCGGGCAATATCAAAAAACTTAGATACTTCTACGATTGACGACATATTTGACCAAGGTCTACACGAATTTTTGCGTGACTGGATTGCGAATCTAAATCGCTTATCCATACAAATTGAAAATGATTTTAGGTTTTATCCCGCATGAAGCTAACAATACAAAACACATTAACTTATCAGTTTTCGAGTCCTGTAACTTATGGGATGCAGCGTTTACGTCTATGGCCCCGCGAAGAAATCGATCAACATATCCTAAATTGGAATATTGATTATATCGGTGCTAAAGAACAAGTTCATTACAAAGATCATTACGGCAACGACTGTAGATTAATCACATTTGTTCCAGGCGTAAACGAAATAACTATTCGTGTCAGAGGAACAGTTAAGACTAAATCTAAACAAAATCGTTCGTCAAAGCCAACTGAAATTTGTCCTTTATGGTTTTATCAAGCCCAAACTGATCTTACGAGTCCAGGCAAATCAATCCAAGACTTTTGCCGCTTCTGGAACTCCACCGAGCTTCTAAGAATGGATACTTGCAAAGAGTTAGCTCGTGCCATAAAAAATGAAATGGAGTATAAGATTGGCGAGACTGATGTGCTAACCACAGCCGAACAATCCTTTAGAAAAAAAATTGGCGTTTGCCAAGATTTTACCCACATATTTCTTAGTTGTATGCGCGAACTGAATATTCCAGCTCGCTATGTGAGCGGATACTTGAGAATGGACGAGACAAAAATTCAGAATGCGACTCATGCGTGGGCTGAAGTATTTTTTAATGATTTTGGCTGGGTCGGCTTTGACATCGCAAATAACATAGATGTTGATGAGCGGTATATAGTTTTGGCGAAAGGATGTGATTACCATGACGTCAATCCAGTAAACGGTTTTCAATTCGGAAGCATAAATAATGAAGTCACAAATCAAATAGAAGTAAAAATGCAAAAAAATATGGACTCAGATCAATGACTTATGGAATTGGCATGAAAACTGATAGCGGCTTGCTTTTTATGTCCGATACTCGTACGAATGCAGGAGTAGATAATATCTCAACATTTAAAAAAATGTTCACTTGGGCCATTGATGGTCAATCAGTAATCACTATCCTAGCTGCAGGTAATCTCGCGACAACGCAATCACTTATTAGTATTTTAAATGGCTTTGGTGATAATCAGGTAGCCCCCGGTGTAGACCTTCTAAATCAACCATCAATGTTTGAATTAGCCCAACTCATTGGAAAAAAATTAAGAGGAATAATTCAAAGTAATTCAGATAATGGCCAGACCGCCAATTCTTCTTTTCATACAACACTGATTATGGGCGGACAGATTAAAGGGGATGAACCAAGAGTCTTTATGATTTATCCAGAAGGAAATTTCATCGAAGTATCTATCGACAACCCATTTTTTCAAATTGGTGAAACAAAATATGGAAAACCAATCTTAATAAGAGCCTTCGATCCAAAAATGAGTTTTTCCGATGGCCTTAAGCTAATGCTGCTGTCGTTTGATTCCACCATAGAAGCAAATCTTTCTGTAGCTCCACCGTTAGATTTTCAAATCTACGAGAAGGATAGTTTCACACTCGGTGCAAACGGGCGTATAGAAGCTGATGATCCCTACTACAGAAAAATATCAAAAGGTTGGAGTTTAGCCCTGAAGTCAGCTTTTCAATCTATGCCAAACTTAATAATTAAAAATAAGTAACCAACCAATTGTAAAAA
>PAHT02000063.1 GCA_002705045.2 Paracoccaceae bacterium
AGGTATAGTAACGGCTTTGCATGAAATACCCTACGGCGAAATATGGAATGTGGAGCAGATTTCACTATTGAAAGACCGAGTACAAAAGCCTGATCTAGGTCTCACCTGGGAAGTTGTGGAAAGTTTGCCGATTCACGAAGACATAAAAATGGGTGAGGGAAGTTTAAAAGAATTATTTTCGAATTACCGACAGTCTCTAGAGAATTTGGCTACTGTTGGAGTTACCACAATTTGTTATAATTTTATGCCCGTTTTAGATTGGACGCGAACTCACCTCAAGTCGGAGGTTTTGGGAGGAGGGACAGCTTTAAGGTTTTCAGCTGCACACATGGCCGCATTTGAAATTATGATGTTATCGAGAGAAGAAGCTTATAATGAGTATCACCCTGATGCAATCGACGCGGGCTTAAAATGGATATCTCAGGCTCCCAAAGAAGAAAAAGACAACTTGTTAAATAGTATTATGGCGGGTTTACCCGGTAAGTTTACGCGTTATAGCGTTGAAGGGCTCAAAGAAGCGGTAGCACGATATGATGGAATTGGTAAAGAAATGCTTCGTAAGAATTATGGGCGGTTTCTGAATGAAGTAATACCAACAGCAGAAAAATTTGATATTAAAATGTGTGTTCACCCAGATGATCCACCTAGAAATATTTTAGGTTTACCACGGATTGTTTCCAGTGAAGAGGACATAGAATGGATTTTGAGTTACCATTCATCAAAATCGAATGGTTTGACTTTGTGCAGTGGCTCGCTTGGTGCTGGTCCTCACAATGATGTAGTTAAAATTGCTAAGAAGTTTTCAGATAAAATATTTTTTGCACATTTGAGAAACGTCAGGAAAGAGAATGATGGCTCCTTTGAAGAGTCAGCACATTTGAGTGGTGATACTAATATGCCAAAATTAATTTCAGTGCTTTTGGCTGAAGAAAGAAGACGAAGAGCTGGTGGTTTAGGTCCATTAGAAATCCCATTTAGACCCGACCATGGTCATGAATTACTCTCTGATAGTGAAAAAAATACGCATCCAGGTTATCCACTTATTGGAAGATTACGGGGCTTAGCTGAGCTGAGAGGTATAATCCATGCGATCAATAATGTGTGATTGAATGACATATAATGATGTTGATACGCCGTCTGTTCTCATTGATTTAGATATTGTTGAAATGAATATTCAGAAATATCAAAGATACTGCAATTCAATTGGCTTAAATCTTAGGCCTCATATCAAAACACATAAAATACCTGCCTTGGCAAAATTACAACTTGCGGAAGGAGCAGTTGGTATCACCTGTCAAAAAATTAGTGAAGCTGAGGCTATTATATCTGAAGGTGTAATTGATGATATCCTTTTAACCTACAATATCATAGGTGAAAAAAAATTGTCTAGATTGCTTGCTCTCGCACAGCGCGTAGACTTGTCCGTTGTGGCCGATAACTTGAGTTGTATCACTGGGCTTTCTGAAGCTTTTGCGAAGTCTGATAATAAGCTTAGAATTCTTGTTGAATGTGACACAGGAGCAATGCGCTGTGGTGTTGTCAATCCCCGACAAGCCTTCGATCTTGCAACTGTGATAAATAAACTTCCTGGAATAAAGTTTGGCGGGTTAATGACTTATCCCCCCGTCGGGAAGGCAGATATTGTAAATAAAGTTTTGTTGAAAACTAAAGACTTTCTCGAAAATAATAAAATTGACGTTCCCGTAGTATCAGTTGGTGGTTCTCCCGATATGTGGAATGCAGATAAGATCTCGGTTGCGACCGAGTATCGGGTTGGAACATATATTTATAATGATCGGTCATTAATAGAAAGAGGCACTTGTGAACTTCAACATTGTGCTCTTACGGTTTTAGCGACAGTCGTCTCAACACCAACTCCAGAGCGAGCGGTAGTGGACGCTGGATCAAAGGTGCTTACTTCAGATTTATCTGGTCTAGTTGGATATGGCCTTGTGGTTAATTATCCACATGTGACTATTTCCAATTTATCTGAAGAGCATGGGTGCTTAAAGAGTGAAGGTCCTACGGGATTAGTCGTTGGCCAAAAGATCCAAATTATTCCAAATCATGCTTGTGTTGTAAGTAATATGGTAGATCAGGTTACATTTACGAGGAGCACTAAGGTTACAAAACTGCAACGGGTTACTGCCAGGGGCAAGGTTTGGTAGCTTTTATTTACTATCGATACTTAGTCCACTTGGTACCTTAGTCGGTATACCAAATGTAAACTTTTCAACTGTTTCTCCTGTCAATGACCTCAAAAAAGCGATAAGTTCGTGTATCTCAACTTCTTTCAATTCTACAGGGGTAATATCAATTTTATTTCTAACTCTGGCCATTTCAAAAGAATTATCTTGGACAAGAAAGTCTACTTTTGTTAACCAATCTACTTTAGGAAGGTTAGCTAGAGTTGGCTCCCAATCGTCAAAAGACTTTTGAGGTGCTAGATGGTGTTTTATAATGCCGTAAAGATTTGGATATGCCCCGTTGTGACCGTATGGCGCCGTGAGAGTAATATTTTTTAGAGATGGCGTTCTGAACCGATATGCATCCTCAATACGGTCTGTTTCTGCCATTCGCCCGACGTCTCTAGCATAAGGGTCAAATGTTCTAGTTCGGCCCGGTCCAAAGGGAGGAAGTGCTAAGGCATAAAAGTCGTGATCTGTAAATAGTGCACCACTGTGACAGGAGCTACAATTCGCCTTTCCATAAAACAGCTCCATTCCTCTTTTTTCCATTAAGTTTAGGGCAGCATTATTTCCAGCTAAATAATGATCAAAGCGAGAGTCTATCGACTTCCATTCAATTCCAATAAATGCTGCCAATGCCTCTCCAATATGTGAAATTTCCACTTGCTCTGAGGAAGATATCTCATCAAACGCGTCCACGAAAAGATCGCCGTAATCTTCGATTGTTCTCACCCGCTTTGCTATGATTGGCCAGGCCATGTCTATTCTATCATGAATGGCTCCAGCTATCTCATTTTCACCACTATTACCGGCCATTTCAAATTGTGCAACCATTGGAAATATAGCTTGGGCAGAAAGTGGGCTGCCAAGACCATAAGGAAGCCATTCTTCAGCAGGAGTGTTAAAGTTGTTTCCAAAAGTATTATGATTGGATAACCTGCCATCGTGAAATAAAATGCTGAATTGCTTAGATCCTAAGTTCCACAAAGCAGATGCGTTACGAGGAACTCTTTTCATAATTTTATTTGCTCCACTAGCCGATACACGCTCAGGTCCAATTCCTATACCGCCCTCTCCAATGCCAAGGGAGAGACCATCAGAGCCACCAAAATCATGATTATGGCATGTTCCACAAGAAATATTTTTGTTTCCAGATAAAATTTTATCATAAAATAATAATTGCCCAATTTTTGCTTTATCAATATCAAATTTGTGAAAATCTAAGTCAGAAATCGGCTGTGGTAATTCAATAGCTTGTAATGGTAGGCAAAGGCTATAAAAAGTAATTAGTAACTTTGATAGGGACTTAAAGAATATGGAGCTTTTGGAATGCGATACTTTACTCTTCTTATGTTTTTGATGGCCACACCAGTTATTGCTGAAATTGAAAATGCTCGTGATTTGATGGAAGAAAACCGATTCGTAGAGGCAATGAAGGAACTTAGGCCNGCCGCTCAATCTGGGAATGCNGAGGCAGAAGAACTGATAGGAATTATGTATGCCATGGGTCTTGGTGTNGAGAGAGACGATATNAGAGCGTTCGANTGGTATTTGCGTGCATCTCTNAAAGGGCATCCTGGGGCNCAATCTGGTATTGGTTGGTACTATGAAGTTGGACGTGGAATGCCTGCACCAGATTTGGTCCGAGCATACATGTGGTATGTTCTTTCGGCCATTGGCGGTGACCCTGACGCCGCAATTTCTCAAGAAGAAGTTATTAAAAAGATGTCTAAAGAGCAGATTGATCAGGCTATTAAAATGGTTAAAGATTATAAAGATTGGATTTATCCATTCAGATAAATTTTTCACAACAGATGGCACTCGCATTTTCGAAATTTAAAGAGCTGTATTACATTAATCAAATGCGGCACAAAAGTGGTGCCGCATTTGACAAAGATTACTGCAAGTCTTTCTTACTTGCATCTGCCATGCTCTCTTCGGCAAGAGCAACCCCAGCGTTAAGAGCGTCGAAAATTTTTGGGCCTCCTTTGACGTTTGCTTTAAACCAATCGTATACCGGCGCCGCAGCATCTTTAAACATAGCTTTTTCCTCTGGAGAAGGAACATACAAGGTTCCACCGCCGTTCACAAAATCTGCGTAAGCTTGAATTGATTTTCTTTTTGGCGAGGCAAAGGTGGCTTGTTGGGCCGCGTAAAAGCCGTCGAGAACAATTTGCCGTAAATTTTCTGGCATTGACATAAATTTTTCATTATTCATCCACCAAAGAGCTCCCATATATGCGTGACCGTCCAAAGTTACAAATTTAAGCCCTGCGTCAGGGAATTTCATGTTCATTATATCTGTTATACCATTCTTCGATCCATCAACGACTCCGGTTTGAAAAGAGGTGAACAACTCAGGCCAAGGAATTGGTGTCGCTGATGCTCCCATTGCTTTAACCAGCACTTGTGGTAAGTCAGCAACTACCGTTCGTATTTTTAATCCCTCCATATCGGATGGTCGAGTTATCTTACGTTTTGTGTTAGCAAAATTTCTCCATCCACCGGTGTTACCAATAGTCATTAGTCTGATTGCGCCGTTCGAATCTTCAAGTGCCATTTCGCGCATTGTTCGCGTGAAGTCACCTTGAAGCACATGTTCNGCAATTCTGTCGCTTGACATTAAGTAGGGTAGGTCGAGGACTTGGACGTAAGGAAATATTCCTGCAGCTCCCCCAGAAGTGCCAACATAAATATCGAAAGAACCGTCTGCAATTCCTTGAAGACATTCTGCTCCCTTCGCGCACAATTGAGTACCAATAAACACTTCCACTTCAATAGCGCCGTTTGATGCAGCCTCAATATAACTTTTCAAAACTATAGCTCCGTCATAATCTTCATCATTTTCGTTTGACGGTGCAGTAAACCTAAGATTATAGTCCGCCGCATTAGCAGCGATTGATGCACTAAATCCTAAAAACAGTGCTAGACATAGGTTAATAAAGTTTTTTTTCATCATTTCCTCCCAATATTTTTTAATTGTGTCTACATCGTAATTAAAGATTGTACAAAGTAAAGCTCATTTATTGAACAAAGCCAGTTAACTTGGGAAGGGTCATTGATATAGCTGGGATATAGGTTATTAAGAAAATTACAATTATTTCAACTGCTAAGAATGGTAAAATCGTTTTGGCAATGGTCTCAACCCGTTCTCCTGACACTGATGACGCTACGAATAATACTAGCCCCATAGGAGGAGTGGCGAGGCCAACTGTTAAATTAACCGACATAATAATTGCGAAGTGAATAGGGTGCACTCCCATATCAATAAAAACGGGTGCTAATATTGGTCCTAAAATAATTATTGCTGGTCCTGCATCTAAAAACATGCCAACTANGAAGAGCAACATATTAATAAGGAATAGAAGAATTAATGGATTTTCGCTCAAGCTTAAAACAAAAGTTGCAAGTTGCTCTGGTGCATGGCTGAGACTTACAACGACTTTAAATGCCATTGCACCTCCTATCAGAAGGAGTACAGCTGATGAACCAAGGGCGGCTTTTGTTAAAATTGCTGGCAAGTCTTTCAGTTTTATTGTTTTCAAGACAAAGAACGANATAATGAATGCATATGCAACTGCGATGGAGGCAGCTTCNGTNGGNGTAAANACNCCTAAAAGTATTCCACCNAAGATAATAATTGGTGTTTGAAGNGGAACCACTGCTCTTTTACANACATAGCGAAAATCTTTTGACACCTTCTTCCNCAAATTAAGNAGAAAAAAATGCACNAANGGNAGAGTTANTANNGCNATNGTCCAGGTATTNAGNAAAATAGGTTGATTAATNAAGGNTGCNNAAATAGAGCTAAAGAAGNTCAGTAATGCTGAAAGGAGCATTGCAAGATTTATTCNAAGAATTACATATGANAGCCAGTATTCTATGCTACTTAGGCTCTGATTTTTGTTNANTATTCTNTCTGCTTTTGGNAGGTCATAGCGATCAGCCAATGCTCTAACCATTAACATTAAACCAATGCCAACCAAAACCCCGGGTATTATCCCGGCCAAAAAAAGCGCGGCAACACTCTCACCCATGACATATGCATAAATTATCATTATCCCTGATGGCGGAATTATTGGTCCTATGACCGAACTAGCNGCAGTNATGGCTGCTGCAAACTTCCTNNNATANCCATTTTTCTCCATCGCAGGTATGAGCGTAGAGCCAAGAGCAGATGTATCAGCAACGGCTGAACCTGACAAACCAGCAAAAAGCATTGATGACAGAATATTAACCTGAGCCAAGCCACCTCGCAAATGGCCCATTAGCGCTTGTGAAAACTCAACTAGTCTGATGGTGATGCCTCCGCGATTCATAAGTTCTCCAGAAAGAATAAAAAACGGTAAAGCCATTAGTGGAAATGCATCAATTCCATTATAAACATTTCGATAGAGAAGGGCTATTTCTCTTTCTTGACCGTTCAAAATAAGTAATAGCCCAGGTGCAAAGAGGAGCGCAAAAAATACTGGCATCCCAATTAGGAGGAATATTAAAAAGGCGGGTAAGAAGAATACAAGCACTAGTCGCGTCCCCACCATTTTGAGGACTCGGTGTTTTCTATTGCTTTAGTTGGGTTGAAAAGACTAAATACACTTTTTAAAATCAACTCAATCGACACGAGAAATANGAGGAATGTCGCTACTAGCAGAGAGCCGTACATATAACGGAGTTTCATTTTAAACGTTTCTAATCCAATTAGGCTTAAAGGTACTTTTAAGGACGATGATTCAAAATTTCCACCAAATCCCATAGTGTGTTTCCAACCAATATGCATCCCATAATATAAAACTACAGTTGAAATTAATAGAATACTTATATTTAAAAGGGCGCTTATTCTCCCAGGCAGGACTCTGGGTAGCGTGTCAATGGCTACAAAACCTCCAGACCTAAAAGCTGAGGGTGCGACTAACGCAGTCATCCATAGCATACAAAACCGAGCTGCTTCGTCGGGCCAGGATAAAGGGTCATTTAAAACGTAGCGAAAAAAAACACCAAGTAAAATGACAATTACCATTAGAGCCAAGGCTATCCACGCCACTTGTTTACCCACAAACATAAAAAAAGAGTTGAGGGTAAAAAGTGGTCGAAATAACATTAAAATAAATTGGGAGGTAAGCCTATTTACCATAATAGTGAACCTAACTCGAGCATTTGTTAAATCTGTCACGCTTTAGAAACCTTATGCTCAAAAAAGTTCAAAATTGCAGTGCAGTCCTGATCTCCCATCCCAGCCGCATTTGCATCAGAAAAAATCGAATGAGACAATTCTCCAAACTTAGGGTCAAAATTTGAATTTGTGGCTAGCTCAAGCGCCATATTCAAATCTTTTATTCCCATTTTTATTGGAAAGTCTGGAGATGTATCACCCAACAACACTTTCTTGGGAAAGTTAGTTAGGAGTTGCCCTTTGCCCGCTGAAGTTGAGCTCAGTACTGAAACAGTTACATCTCTATCGAGCCCAGCGGATCTTGCAAATGCAAGCACCTCTCCTGTTAGGACGTGGTTCACCATCGCCATATAATTGTTGACTAATTTTAATCTAAGACCATCACCAATTGTTCCTACATGCACTACTGTGTCTGCAAATGTATCAAAAACTGGTTTTGCCTGGGCAATATCAGCGCCTGTTCCTCCCACCATTACCAAAGATTTTGCAATAGCAGCTTCTCTTGGCGATCGACCAACAGGAGCGTCAATCAATCTGTGACCAGTATCAATTAATTTTTTATTTAAAACAAGTAGATCAGATAGTGATCCTGTTGTCATATCAATAAAAAGACAATTTTTATTGACTGATTGTAAGATTGGGTTGCTATCTTTACTAAAACCAAAAATGGCCTCATTAACTATTTTGCTGGTTGGAAGAATTGTAATTACGATATCTGCATTTTTTGCGGCGTCTGAACCAGTTTCAGGAGCATGGTAGCCTAGCTCACGAAATTTTTTTCGTATTGCAGGGTCGATATCATACATTGATATATTAAAATCACTCTTAGCTATATTCATTGATATTCGTGACCCCATTACTCCAAGACCAATAAAACAGATTTTTAGTTTATTTTTATCGGTCATTAGCCAATAACCTTTTAATTGTATTTTGTATATGGCTGGAGTTTAACCCATATTTGTCAAAAAGGAATTGGGTCGAGCCGCCCTCCGCAAACGTATCCTCTATGCCGATGCGTTTAAACTTTCGTGAGACGCCCCCTTCAAGTAAAGTTTCTGCCACTGCAGAACCTAACCCTCCAATTATGGAGTGATTTTCAGCTGTAACTACCACCGAAGCGAGCTCAGAATTCTCTAAGATAAAATCCGTATCTAATGGCTTAAGACTATGAATGTTTCCAACAGCTACTTTAATCCCATTCTTCATTAGGTTTTTGGCCGCGTCGAGAGATACATCGACCATATGTCCCATCGCAAAAATAATTGCATCTGTTCCTTCGATTAGCAATTGCCCTTTTCCAATTTCAAGAGGCAAGAATGGCTCGTTTGGTTCCATAGGTTTTGAAGGTCTATGAAGCCTTAGGTAAACAGGACCCTCATAAGCAGCGGCTGCTTTCACAGCGGATTCTATTTGACGAGCGCCACAGGGCTCTACCACTGCCATATTGGGAAGGGAGCGCATAATTGCGTTGTCTTCGATTGCTTGATGGGAAACGCCGAGAAGTGTTGTTAGGCCCGGGAGGAAGCCACAGAGTTTCACGTTGAGATTTGGATATGCGACCTGCATTGCTATNTGGTCGAGTGATCTGCGACTTAAAAAAACNGAAAATGTGTGAACAAATGGGATATCACCTGATCTCGCCATGCCAGCAGAAATGCCGACCATATTAGCTTCTGCTATTCCAACCGTAAAAAATCTATCTGGAAATATATCTCGAAAGAGGTCGCATTCGGTGGCGGGTGATAAGTCCCCAGTAAGAACAGCTATTTCAGGAATTTCGTGACCGAGCTTGACCAGAGTATCTCCGTAATATTTCGGTATAGTCACTGAGTTTGAAGCATTCGATGTAAAATCATCTAGGTGCAAATTATTGGTCATATCTCTTCCTCCAGTTCCTCTAAAGCTCTAACAGCAATATTTTCTGGAAGGATCATGTTATGGCTAAGTTGGCCTTCTAAAGACACACAACCCTTACCCACAAGAGTTTTTGCAATTAGGACGGAAGGTTTTTTGAGTTCATTGCTCGCTGAGTGGAATGCATCCCTTAAATCCGGAAAGTTATGACCGTCGACCATAATTACATTCCAACCAAATGCTTCAAATTTCTTATCTATCGGTTCCATTTTTAAGACTTTGTCGGTGTGACCCTCAACTTGAAGGAAGTTCAGATCTATAATAAGGCANAGGTTATTAAGNTTATGACTTGCTGCAAACATNGCCGCTTCCCAAGTTTGCCCCTCTTGAAGTTCTCCATCTCCAAGTATCACATAAGAACGATGCGATTTATCATGGCGTTTTGCGCTTAGGGCAATACCTGCAGCTACCGAAAGAGCTTGACCCAACGAACCGCAAGTTGCCTCGACAATACTCCCAAGCCTTTCTGAGACATTTATTTCTAATTTGGATCCATCATCAGTGTAAGAGGATAAAGAGTCCATACTTATAATGCCCCTCTGCGCAATTGTTGCATGAAATAAAGCAGAGTTATGGGCTGTTGATAGAAATATCCGATCTCGATCGATCCAATCTGAGTTGCTCGGATCTAACTTAGCTTCTGAAAAGTATAGGTAAGTGAAAATATCAGCTGCACCGAGTCCTTGTTGAACATAACCTTGACCGTTCCTTACTACCATTCGAACTACGTTTTTTCTAATCTCCCGAGCATGCAGTTTCAATTCTTCAATTGANATTTGATTAGTTCCATTAGACATTAGGGTTATTCCTTTCAACGCCATTCAGTAATNTNAACGCCNTCAAGTAATGCCACAAGATTATTTTTCNTTCTACAGGAATTAATATTTTTAGGAACTNTTTGTTNTATNCATNTTACTCTTANCTTANTCTGGTGAAGAATTATAGTATGGTCGTNCATNGTTTAAGGAACTTCATGCCCAATACATGCGGTATATAGTTCGAACCATGTTTTNCGATCCATATTAATAGCTAATGATTTATTAATCTTTGAAATTCTATCTAAATTATTTGTNCCTAGAATAGGAAGAATTTTAGCAGGGTGGTTCAAAATCCANGCTATAGCTACTGTTGCCTCGTCNGCNTCATATTTTTTTGCAATAGTNTTTAAGCANTCGAGCAGTTGTCCATTTTTATTNAANAAGGCTCCACCTCCAAGCGGCGACCAGGCCATTATTGGAGTTTGTTCAAGGTAGTGAAACGATAAATCTCCATTGGTTAAAGCTTGGGGGTTGAATAACGAAAATTCAATTTGATTTGATAATAGTTTGTTACTCATGCGTGACTGCAGTAAAGACCAGTCCCATGGTTTAAAATTAGAAACGCCGACTGATCGCACTTTTCCCGTGGTTATCAGTGTATCTAGCGCCTCACCTGTTTCGTCTGGATTCATTAGTGGATCTGGGCGATGAAGTAGTAGAAGATCNATATNCTCTATCGCCATATTTTTAAGTGATGAATCTACNGATCTGTTTAGATGAGCTTTTGAAGTATCNTAGTATTTTAGTGGCTCATTTTTNAATTTTCCNCATGGCGCTACNATATCACATTTAGTTATAATTTCCATATGATTTCGAAGAGACTTATTGTTTTTTAGTGTTTCCCCAAGAATTTCCTCTGCTCCGTAATCTCCATAAATGTCTGCTTGGTCAAATGTAGTAATTCCTTGTTCAAGGCACAGGTATATCTTTTTTTGAACGTGTTCATTGGACACATTAGGATCGTCAGTTAATCTCCACATTCCGTAAATAATTTGGCTGAAATTTATTTCTTTTGATAATTCAATTCGTTCCATCTATTTTCTTTCTCCGATACCTAAAGGGGTGTTGGGACTACCTTGAGGAATTCTATTATATTCAGTTGGTAATGAGCATGTCTTAAGTTGCGGCATTACTTTGTTTCCAAAATGGTTTGACTCTTCAATGTGAGGGTAACCTGAGAAAATGAAAGATTTTATACCCATTTTTTTGTATACTTCAATTTTACTGAGTATCTGGTCTGTAGAGCCTACCAGAGCCGCACCACAGCCGGAACGGGCTCGACCAATACCTGTCCATAGATTTGGTTCAATGTAACCNAACTCATCAGCAATATCNCGATTCTTNCTTTGGCTCGCNACCCCAAGCGATGTNGCGTCCAANGCGCGCTCNCGGATTTTTTTNCCATATTCATCATCNANCTTCGAAGTAAGATATTCAGCATATTCTTTTGCTTCAATCTCNGTATCGCGAACAATTACGTGAACNCGTAAACCGTAATCTAATTTTCGNTNATAACGCTGGGCTACANCATTNACTGANATCATTCTATGTTCTAATTGGTCAATNTTTTCNGGCCACATTAAATANACATCACAATGCTGGCCGCAGAGTTCTAANGCAGCCGGGGAGTAACCTCCAAAATATAATANNGGCCCACCAATTTGGTAAGGNTTNACAGGGTCGGTNGTCAGGCCCTGAAAGNNNTAAATTTCTCCTTGATAATTGATTTCCTCGNNTGACCATGCCTGCTTTAAAATCTCAACAACTTCTTTGGACCGTTGATATCGATAATTGCTGTCTTCTTTTTGGCCTGGGAAATCAGAGCTAATGATATTTACCGTCAACCTCCCTTTCAGCATATGATCAAGTGTAGCTATTGTTCGGGCTAACATTATTGGCTGCATTTCACCACATCGAACGGCTGCGAGGAAGTTTATCCTCTCGGTTATTGGTGCGCAGCCNGCCACAAATGATAAAGTATCTTGACCAACTTGATAAGAAGATGGGCAAAGAATATTTCTAAAGCCATGTCTCTCCGCAGTTTGAACAATTTTCGAGCAGTGATCCCAGCTTGATCGTAATCCACCGTCTGGCACTCCAAGAAATTGGTAATCGTCCGAGCATAGTGCTGAAAACCATGAAACTTCAGCCGCGTTTAAATCTGAAGAATTTACCGGAACAACTGTCAAAATAAACACCTTGGTTTAAAAGTCTTTCTTTCAATTAGCATTTGTCTTAGTGTAAATCAATAGTGGATCAATTTATTAAGATTTGAAAATGCTAAAGACGTCTCAANTGGGAATTGGCTTNCCAAAATATGTNCAGTTAAGTGAATTGATTATTCGCGATATATTGTCNGGAAGATANATTGATGGCGAGAGGTTGCCGNCAGAGAAATCGATGGCAAAAAACNTTAANGTTTCAGTAGGAACGCTACGAAAAGCGTTNAAAATNCTNTCGCNAAAAAAAATGCTTAAGCAACTTCAAGGTTCGGGTAACTATGTATCCAGTAGAACTGACTTCACAAGTATTTACTCCATGTTTAGATTAGAATTGCATGAGGGTGGAGGACTGCCCACTGCCAGAGTTTTTGATTTAAAGNACATGAGAAAGCCGACCAAATTACCAAAGTTTGGTATTTCAACTGAAGGAACTAGAATTCGAAGAATCCGGTATCTTAATGAGATAACTATTGCTCTAGAAGAAATTTGGTTGGATAGTAGTATTGGGCTTTTATATATTGAAGATTTGAATGACTCAATTTATCAGCTCTGTAGCAAAAAGTTAGGGGTCTGGATATCGCGTGTT
>PAHT02000044.1 GCA_002705045.2 Paracoccaceae bacterium
CTGAAATTCTCGAAGAAAGTATTAGAAAAACTAGTATTATCTGTAAGGATCTGGGATTTTCGCCAAAAAAAATACCTTCGATTAAAGCTTCCAACGAAAATTTAGATATAGAACCGCTATGGCATGTTAAAGAGAGCAAACATAGGTCTTGGGTCGATATGCAAAATGACGTAACAACAAAAGACATTTACCAAAGCCACTCAGAGGGTTTTAAATCAGTCGAGCATTTAAAAAGATACACTACGCTGGGTATGGCCACCGATCAAGGTAAGAGTTCTAACGTTGTCGGACTTGCTATTATGGCTCAAATTCAAAAAAAACCAATCTCAGAAATTGGTACGACAATCTTTAGGCCTCCTTTCACACCAGTCCCAATCGGAGCCCTCGCAGGGCGCGCTCGCGGAAAAGATTTTCGACCATATCGACTTACACCATCTCATAATTGGGCCGTTGAAAATAATGCAATATTCGTTGAAAGTGGTAACTGGCTCCGAGCGCAGTGGTTTCCTAAAAACGGAGAAAAATATTGGCGCGAAACCGTTGACCGCGAAGTCAATGAGACTCGGGCTTCAGTAGGAATATGCGATGTAACTACCCTTGGAAAAATTGATGTAAAAGGAAAAGATGCTGGCGAATTCCTAAACATGGTCTATGCAAATAATTTTGGGAAATTAGCGGTGGGGAAGACACGATATGGGCTAATGTTAAGAGACGATGGGATCGCTTATGATGACGGAACATCAGCACGGTTTTCAGAAAACCATTTCGTCATGACAACCACAACAGCAAATGCAGTTTTAGTATTTAGAAACCTTGAGTTTTACAGACAATGCATATGGCCAAATTTGGACGTACACCTTATATCCACCACGGATATGTGGGCGCAATTCGCTATTGCAGGCCCTAATTCAAGAAAATTGTTACAAAAGATTGTAGATGAGCGATTTGATATTTCAAATGCAAAATTTCCTTTTATGGCATGTAAAGAAATCACAATTTGCGGAGGGATTATTGCAAGGCTCTTTAGAATCTCTTTTTCAGGGGAACTAGCTTATGAATTGGCTGTTCAAACTCGGTATGGAGATAGCTTAATTAGAGTATTGATGGATGCTGGCAAAGAATTCAATGTTACACCGTACGGGACAGAAGCGCTAGGAGTAATGAGAATCGAAAAAGGCCATGCAGCAGGGAACGAACTCAATGGACAAACCTCCGCACAAAATCTTGGAATGGAGAAGATGATTTCGAAAAAAAACGACTGCGTCGGCAGTGTCATGTCAGAAAGAGAAGAATTCAATAAAAACGATCTATTACGATTGGTTGGTTTTACTGCAATAAATAAATCTCACCAGCTTAAAGCTGGGTCTCATTTTTTCTCAAAAGGAAAGCCATACAATATGAATAATGATGAGGGGTGGATGACATCTGTAGCATATTCTCCAACACTCGAACACTATATTGGTCTAGGCTATATTAAAAATGGTTATAACCGAATTGGAAAGACCGTTATGTCAGTAGACCTTTTAAACAAACAAGTATATGAAGTTAAAATTGTTTCTCCTCATTTTTTTGATCCAAAAGGGGAGCGTCTTCGTGCCTAAATATAAATTACAAGTCAGATCTCCTCTTGGTAACTATAAAGGCGAAATAAACAACATTAAGATTTCTATAATTGAAAAAATGGAGTTTTATTCTCTTTCAATACCGATCGGTGGACAAAAAAAAGCTGAAACAGCAATTAAAAAAGCATTTAATTGCCAGATGCCATTGCCTGGCGACTGTTCAGTTTGTGGAGAGTACAAGGTAAAAATTCTTAGACTTTCTAAAGATCATATCTTTTTATATTTTGGTTTCCAGGATATCATTCGAATTGAAACAAGTCTAAAAGTACTGGAGAAGTCTTTTTATGTTACAGAACAAAGTGATGCCTGGTCAGGTATAAAAGTAAGCGGACAAAATATTATCAGTTGTTTGGAACGAATATGTCCTATCAACTTATCTATTGACGCTTTTGGAATAAATTGTTTCGCAAGAACGGCAATGGAACATCTTAATACAATTATAATAAGAACTAAGAAAAACGAATTTGAGCTTTTTTCCGCGAGTTCCTCGGCACAGTCATTTTTACACACTGTAAAAACATCAGCTCAAAATATTTAAGGGAGAAAGAAAATTGGAAGTAAAAACGGACATAGAAATAGCTCGAGAAGCTAAAAAACAACCAATTCAACAAATTGGCGAAAAACTTCAGATCCCATCAGATCATTTGCTCCCCTTTGGGCATGACAAAGCAAAACTATCCGCAGAATTTATTAAAAGTCAAGAAAGCAAACAAGACGGAAAATTAATTCTAGTAACTGCAATAAATCCTACCCCTGCGGGAGAAGGTAAGACGACCACGACGGTAGGGCTTGGCGATGGACTAAATGCAATTGGCAAAAAAGCTGCTATCTGCATTAGGGAAGCTTCACTCGGTCCATGTTTTGGAATGAAAGGTGGTGCTGCAGGCGGCGGATATGCTCAAGTTATTCCAATGGAGGAAATGAACCTGCATTTTACAGGAGATTTTCATGCGATAACAAGTGCGCACAACTTACTATCTGCGATGATTGACAACCATATATACTGGGGAAATCAAGAACAAATTGATTCTAGACGAGTTGTCTGGCGCAGAGTCCTCGATATGAATGACAGAGCTCTCCGTGATATAGTAACAAGCCTAGGCGGCGTTTCAAATGGATATCCTAGACAAGCGGGGTTTGATATAACCGTGGCTTCAGAAGTCATGGCTATACTGTGTTTGGCTATAGATCTTAACGATCTTCAAAAAAGGTTGGGAAATATTATCGTAGCTTATAGAAAAGATAAGTCGCCAGTATACTGTCGAGACATTAAGGCGGATGGCGCAATGACAGTTTTACTTCAGCAAGCCATGCAACCAAATCTTGTGCAAACATTAGAAAACAACCCAGCTTTCGTTCATGGTGGTCCTTTTGCAAATATTGCTCATGGTTGTAATTCTGTTGTTGCCACAAAAACTGCGCTAAAATTAGCTGATTACGTGGTAACCGAAGCAGGATTTGGAGCAGACTTGGGAGCAGAAAAATTTCTAAATATTAAGTGTCGTAAAGCTGGTATATCGCCAGCTGTGATTGTAATTGTGGCAACTGTCCGTGCAATGAAAATGAATGGTGGCGTAAGTAAAGCTGAATTGGGTCAAGAGAATGTAAATGCCGTGGTNTCAGGCTGCNCCAATCTTGGTCGGCATCTTGANAATCTAAAGTCTTTTGGNGTTCCNGTGATTGTTGGTATCAATCACTTCGTGACTGATACCAGTGCCGAAATTCAAGCAATAAAAAGTTTCGTGGANAAGGAAGGTTCGGAAGCAATCTTATGCAAACATTGGGCTTCAGGTTCCAAGGGCACAATAGAATTAGCAACTAGAGTGGCAGAAATTGCCGATAGCGACATTTCAAATTTTTCTCCACTTTATGAGGATGAACTTTCGTTATTTGAAAAGATTGAGTCAGTTGCAAAAAATATTTACCGNGCTGACGAAGTAATTGCTGCCCAATCGATAAAAGACCAACTAACAACTTGGGAAAAAGCTGGTTACGGATATCTACCTGTATGTATGGCTAAAACACAGTATAGTTTCACAACTGATCCAAATCTAAGAGGGGCACCAAATGGTCACACATTACCAGTAAGGGAAGTTCGATTGTCAGCCGGAGCAGGCTTTATAGTAGTAATTTGTGGACAGATAATGACGATGCCCGGACTTCCAAGAGTTCCAAGTGCAGAAGCAATACATCTTAACGAGAATGGTGATATTGAGGGCTTATTTTAATTTAATCAAGATTGGTAAAAAAAATGGCACAGTTAATTGATGGTAGGGCGTTTGCTGCTGAGGTTCGAGAAAAAGTAAAGCAGCATGTTATAAAGATTAAAACGGAACATGGGACAACTCCTGGACTAGCAGTAATTCTCGTGGGTGAAGATCCAGCTAGCCAAGTTTATGTAAAAAANAAAGGCAAACAAACNATAGAAGTAGGAATGAATTCATTNGAACACAAACTGGATAGAAATACGTCAGAAGAAGCACTGCTATCAATTATTGAAAAGCTNAACTCTGATCCTAGGGTGCATGGGATATTGTGTCAGCTTCCACTTCCANATCATATCAATGANGATGTTGTTATAAATTCAATTAGTCCTGAGAAAGATGTGGACGGATTCCATATATCTAATGTTGGTCGTTTGAACACGGGCCAGAACTCTATGGTTCCATGTACCCCATTAGGCTGCCTCTTGCTACTACGTAACCAGTTGGAAAACCTAAGCGGCATGGAAGCCGTAGTTGTTGGTCGATCTAATATAGTTGGTAAGCCAATGGCGAGCTTGCTCATTAAACACAGCTGCACAGTAACCATAGCTCATTCGAGAACAAAAAATATTGAAGCAATTTGCTTAAAAGCCGATATACTTGTCGCCGCTGTTGGTCGACCAGAGATGATTCAAGGTAGTTGGGTAAAACCGGGAGCAACCGTTATTGATGTCGGAATCAACCGCATCGACGCGCCAGAAAAAGGTGAAGGTAAAACCCGAATTGTTGGTGACGTGCATTTTGAAAGCTGTGAAAAAGTTGCTGGTAGGATTACGCCAGTTCCGGGTGGTGTTGGACCAATGACAATCGCTTGCTTATTAGCAAATACCGTTACGGCGTTTTGTCGATCGAACGATATCGAAGTTCCCGCTGACCTCACAGCGTAGAATTTAGTTTAATATTAAACTAATATGATTTTTTGAGTACTTTTTAAAAAATTTAATTAACTCTTAACCACGCTGTGTTTTGAGATGACTTTTGTATCGAGTCCACGATAGATTGCACTCTAAATCCTGCTTCAAAATTGAATGGTTCGGATCTCAAATCTCCGATAGCATCTACAAACCCTTTAACCTCGATGGCCTTTAGATCACTAAATCCTAACTGGTGCCCCGGGGCAACGCAAAACCGACCGTACGGCTTATGGGATGGGCTTGCGCAAATAGTCTTAAACCCTTGCTCATTATGAAGGTCATCATTTTTGTAATATTGCAACTCATTTAGCCTCTCTTGGGAGAAAAACAATGCCCCGTTACTACCAAAAACTTCAAAATCATGCTGCATCTTTCGCCCAGTTGCAATCCAATTTGCCTCAATACTACCAGATGAACCGTTTTCAAATTTTAAAAATGCTCTGGCAATATCATCCACTTCAACATTCTTAATTTTTCCATAATTGTCTTTCCGACTCTTTATTGCGGTAGTACAATCACCAAGAACCTGGGTTATTGGTCCAAGCAGAAATTCAGCAGTAGCAATAATATGACTTCCTAAATCTGCCAACGCACCCCCACCTATCGGATCATGTCGCCAAGTATATGGATTTTCAGCGGACGCCATATAATCCTCCGCATGAATTCCTCTGAAGCCTCTAATTTCACCTAAATCTCCACCAGCAATCATCTCTTTTGCATGCCTGATCATTGGGTTGCAAATATAATTAAACCCAACCTGCGTCTTAACGTTAGAACCACTTGCAGCCTCACTCATTTCTTTTGCATCGCTTACCGAAATGGATAAAGGCTTCTCACAATATACGTGCTTTCCCGCGTCAATTGCTGCCAATGCCATTTCTTTATGAAACGAATTTGGCGAAGTAATGTTAATAACATGAATGTTTTCATCTTTGATTAAAGTCCTCCAATCATCAGTATGTTCCATAATTCCTAGCTCTGTCGCTGCCTGAGAGGCTTCACTATCAGAGGCATCCGCAATTTTTACTAACTGTAAATTGAAAGGGAGATCGAACACTCTGTTAGCCAGAGAAAGTCCAAATACGTGTGTTTTTCCCATGAACCCTGACCCAATTAGACCAAA
>PAHT02000021.1 GCA_002705045.2 Paracoccaceae bacterium
ATTTAGAGTGTAAAGCCTATCCAACTTAAGGAGATGGGCCCATAGCTCAGTTGGTAGAGCAACTGACTTTTAATCAGTGGGTCACAGGTTCGAATCCTGTTGGGCTCACCAATATATTTTACTTAAAATAATTGTAATGATTTTTAAGACTATAGTGGCAAGATTTCCCTGGTTGGAGCTATGGTCTCATGTTTGAGTTTCCCAGCTTGGACTAATATGATTAATTACAGAGGTTTGGAATATCACCTATGGAATTTGGTAAGTTTAATTCTGATGTATCCCTGACAAAGATGGGAATCACCCTGTTAAAGTCGGTTCATTATAATTTAAATGAAGCCGCCTTGATGCAGCATGCTATTCAAAGAGGAGAGGGAGTCTTAGGGATTGGTGGTTCATTATTAGTTGAGACAGGGAAGCATACGGGTCGCTCACCGAAAGATAAGTTTGTTGTTAAGACGCAAGAAACAGAGGGTGTGATCTGGTGGGAGAAAAACAGCCTATTGTCTTCCACAAATTTTGACCTTCTGCACAACGATATGTTGGAGCACATGAAAGGAAAAGATTATTTTGTTCAGGACCTTTTTGCTTGCGCAGATCTTGATTTCAAGTTGAATGTAAGATTGATAAATGAATTCGCTTGGCATGGTCTTTTTATGAGACATATGCTTCGAAGACCGAATGCTGAAGATTTGAAGGCTTACTTACCAGACTTCACTATAATCAACTGTCCATCGTTTAAGGCAGTACCAACTTCCTATAAGATAAGAAGTGACACTGTGATTGCAATAAATTTTGAGAAGAAAATTGTTTTGATATGTGGCACTGCATATGCTGGCGAAAATAAGAAAGCAGTGTTTACAATTTTGAATTATTTGCTTCCATCCCGGGGGGTAATGCCGATGCATTGTTCTGCAAATCATGGTATTGATGATAAAAACGATGTGGCGATTTTCTTTGGTTTGTCAGGCACTGGCAAAACTACTCTTTCGCAAGACCCTCAACGGATTCTCATTGGTGACGATGAGCACGGTTGGACTTCAAAAGGGGTTTTTAACATCGAGGGTGGATGTTATGCAAAAACAATCAGGTTAGATGCAGAAGCCGAACCTGAGATCTATTCAACGATGGAAAAGTTTTCAACAGTTATTGAAAATATGCGCTTTGATCCAGAAACACTTGAGTTAAATTATGAAGATGAGTCGTTGACACCTAACATGCGATCAGCATATCCACTAGAGTTCATCTCTAATAGTTCAGAGGATAGTACTGGTGGATGTCCAAAAAATATTATATTTTTGACTTGCGACGCGTTTGGTGTGCTACCCCCAATTGCTAAGCTATCTAGTGAGCAAGCAATTTATCATTTTCTGCTTGGATTTACTTCGAAAGCGCCTGGAACTGAGAGAGGCGTAAGTGAACCGGAACCTACATTTTCTGCCTGCTTTGCTGCTCCTTTCCTACCTCTTCGTCCCGAAGTATATGGAAAATTACTCAAAGAAAAAATTGAGCAGGTTGGTTCGCAATGTTGGATGGTTAATACTGGCTGGACTGGTGGACCTTATGGGGTAGGTACAAGAATGCTCATAAAAGATACTCGAGCAGTGCTTAAAGCGTTGCTAAATAATAGTATCAGTAGTTCTGATTTTCGTGTAGATGACAATTTTGGTTTTAAGGTGCCTTTGGAAATTAGTGGCATTGATCCAAAACTGTTAATTCCTCGAGATACTTGGCCAGATGTTTCTGATTATGATCTACAAGCTCAAAAGCTTGTAGCAATGTTCGCAGAACAATTTTCTGGATTTAAGACTTTTGTTGATAAAGAAATATCGGCGGTTGCTCATTAAAAGTCTTTTAACATGACTGTAAAAATAACATTCTAATTATATTCGTGATCATCTATCAGAGTTAGTGCTTGCGCCGGATTAGTAGTAATTTTGTCAAAAATTTTCGATATTTTAGAGTGGCTCACGTACTTGATCCCTTGGCCACCAATAACCATTGGAATTGGACATGATATTCTCGATTTTATATTTTTTGCTGTTTTAATGCAATCGGCTACATTTTCTGAATTTGATATTGATATTCCAATCAACTTAAAATCGCGGGCAGTTATCAGCTCAATTATTTCTTCGTCTGAGAAACCGACAGCAACAAATGGATTTACTCCATTCTTTTTAAAAATACCAGATGCTGTAATCAGACCAAGAGTATGGACCTCTTTCACTGGCAAAATTAATAGAATTTCAGGACCCTCTGAGAACGTGTACATAGGCCCAAGATATTGCTTCTCGTAAATTCTTGACAACCTTTGCAATCTTTGTGCTCCGATATTTACCTCTACAAACGAAACCTTGTTTGCTTTCCACAANTTTCCCAAATTCTCNGCGGCCTCCGGAATGAATATCTCATAAATAATTGTGAGTGAAATNCCCTGTTCTACCAATCTATCAATAATTTCAACTTGCATCTCATCATTTTCAGCAATTAATGAATCGCAAAANTTTTTTATGTCTGTTTTATCGTATGATACTGGTTCTTCAGATTTTCGCCTAGCTAATTCGTTAAGCGCCAGAAGTGCTAAATCTAATGACTTCGAGTCAAACTGCCCTGCAGTCTCGTTTAAATATCTCAAAATTTCCCCCCGTCGTCCGAAAAGGACGTCAATAACCCTATTGTGCCTGAATTATTTTAAAATGAAAGCTTTTTTTTAAAAAACTTATTTATTTGAACCGAAGCTTTGCACTGCCACTATGCCTACAGCTAGAGGAGCGAAATATTGCGCTGTCGTTATTGCTCTTTCCGATTGCACAGCAGTGCACCCGACGATTAATAAAACAAATGTAAGTCGCAACAATATCATTAACTTTCCAAACAGATAAATTTGATAGATTAGTATAGCACTGCTTTGAGTTTTAAGCCACCTAAAGAATATAAATTGAGTTTTTGAAAAAAAATAGTAAAAAAGGTGGAGACGAAGATTTCGTCATGGCTACCTAACAATCTCTGTGTCTTAAGGTAGATCATCTGACTCTGATTGTTAGGAGAAAGTATGCGAACTGGTGGTAAAATATTAGTCGATCAATTAATAGCCCAAGGAACCGATCAGGTTTTTTGTGTCCCTGGTGAAAGTTATTTAGAGATATTAAACGCGCTTTATGATGTCCCGAACGAAGTAAGAGTTTACAATGCACGTCATGAAGCAGGCGCGGCAAATATGGCTGAAGCATATGGAAAATTAACTGGAAATCCAGGTGTTTTGTTAGTCACTCGAGGACCAGGAGCTTGTCACGCATCAATCGGCGTTCACATAGCCTACCAGGATAGCACTCCGTTGATCTTGATTATTGGACAAGTATCACAGGGTATGCGGGACCGAGAAGCTTTTCAAGAAATTGATTATCAAGCTATGTTTGGTTCAATATCGAAATGGTGTGCAGAAATAAATAGTGTAGATCGTATTCCAGAATATATTGCTAAAGCTTACAATTTAGCGGTTTCGGGTCGACCGGGTCCAATCGTTCTATCAATACCTGAGAATATTCTGTGTCAAACCACCGAAATTAGCAATGTGGCTTTAAAGCCATATTTTGAGCCAGCACCTGACAAAAACTGTAAAGAGCTTTTACAGAATGTTTTGACTAAATCACTAAAGCCAATAATTCTAGTTGGTGGACCATATTGGAGCGAAAAGACACGGTCTAATGTCAATAGGTTTGCCAATAGGCACTCAATTCCAGTTTTATCAGGATTCCGAAGGCAAGACTTGTTTGATAATTCAAGTGAGGTATTCTGCGGAGCCTTGGGTACTTCAGTTTCACACTCACTTTTGCAAAGAGTAAAGGAGTCGGATTTACTTATCGTTCTGGGCTCCCGTTTGGGTGAAATGACAACCGAGGGATATAAAATTTTTACTATCAAAAATTGTGAACAAAAATTGATACATGTCCATGTTGACCCTAAGGAACTTGGTGCGGTGGATCCTCCTGATATTGGAATTGTNTCAACAGTGCAAGGCTTTTCAGATCTTCTTTTAAATTTANAACTTAAGCCAAATATGAATTGGAGTGAATGGTGTAAGGTTTTACGCTCGGAATATTTGCTTGACTTAAAACCTCAAATTTATTCTGGGGATTTGGATTTAGGAAAAATTTTTAAATACTTAAATGAAAGGCTACCAAACGAATCAATTATTACGCTGGATGCGGGCAATCACACCGGCTGGCCACAAAGATTTTTGACTTATGGCTCATCAAGACGTCAAATTGGTTCAACTTGTGGTGCGATGGGCTATTCGATTCCAGCAGCTGTGGCGGCTTCTCTTTCATCGGATGATAAATTAGTCGTTGCTTTCGTAGGGGATGGTGGATTTATGATGTCTGGTATGGAGTTGATGACGGCAGTTCAGTATAAAAGACCCTTGGTTACAATAGTATTCAACAATAATTCTTATGGAACTATCCGAATGCACCAAGAACGTGAATTTCCGGGCCGAGTAATTGCCACTAATCTACAAAACCCTGATTTTAAAGCGATGGCTGTGGCTATGGGCGCGCATGGAGAAATTGTTTACAAAACTGATGAATTTTTTTCAGCATTTGAACGCTGTCTAAATCAAAACAAACCGGCTTTGATTGAACTTAAAACAGACATTAATCAGTTAAGTACAAGACATACTTTAAAAACTAACTGAACTTTTAGGACCAAGTCAGATGTAAGAAAATTATTTTTGCTTCCATAACAAAATCAATCGTTTGAAATTTGCTAAAGCCAATCTGTACCGAAGCCGAAATTAATTCGCTTTCTAGCTCACTCATTCTTATTATTCTATTAAATTGCCGCTATTTTTTTAAAAATATTCATTATCTCTAACTCTGTGGATTTTCGCACCGCACCTTCCGCTACTTCCTTTTGAGACCACATCCAGCTTTTAACAGGATCGTCCTTCATTGCCCAGTCAGGAAAAAGCCTAGTCTTGATATTTTCGTCAGTAAAAAGCACCTCGATTTCGAGGTGACGATCGTCTGCTTTAATTTTGTTGAAAGTTTTAAGGACTTTCTCTTCTGGTCCTTCCAACATTTGAAGGTAAATATCTGCTCTACAAACCAGAGAGCCTGTTATACTATTTTTTTGATTATTTTCCCTCGAATCAATTAGTAAGCCATTTAAAACTGACGTATCAAATCCAAATGGTTTAGAATGATAAACAAGTCTGTACAAATTGTCTCACACCTTTGTTTGTTTTTTTGTATGTTAGGTAGAAATAGTAGAAAATTAATTACGCAGTGTCACCAAAAAAAGTTGAACAAAACAATTTATAGTAGCTGTGTTCGTGATCTGGCAGACAGGATGGGATTCGAACCCACGGAGGAGTTGCCCCCTCACTCCCTTAGCAGGGGAGCGCCTTCAGCCACTCGGCCACCTGTCCACGAACTGGTTTAAAGGCTAGCTCCAAAGGTTTCAAGAAGTTTTAAGTAAATAATTTTTTATATAGGGTATAGTGACTTTTTAAAGTTTGACGAGCATAAGAATATTGTATTTAAAACAAGATTGAGGGGCTAGTGGGTATGTCACATGAGCATTAGACATGTAACAGCGATAGCTGTAATTATTTTTTTAGTTGATCAGGCGTCAAAACTTTATGTGGTTCACTTTTTAAATTTGAAAGAGAATTTTGCAATTGATGTTATTAATCCGATCTTGAATTTCAGAATGGCCTGGAATACCGGAATTAATTTTGGACTTTTTGATTCGGGTGGAGAAGTTTCTAGATGGATATTGGTTGTATTATCTTTTGTAATCTCTTTCGGTTTGTTGTGGTGGATTAGAAAAAGTAAAAATGCTGTTAGGCAGATTAGTGTGGCTTTAATAATTGGAGGGGCACTCGGTAATGCATTAGACAGAATTATATTCGGTGCAGTGGCAGATTTTCTAAATATGAGTTGTTGTGGTGTGCAAAATCCGTTCTCATTTAATTTAGCTGATGTAGCCATCTTTCTAGGTGCTTTTGTTCTAATAGTGTGGGATAAGAATGAACGCGAGGTGGCTTGACTTAAATATTTTTATGATAATTTCAGTTTTGGTTGTTTGGAAGATTAGGTACAGTGAGGTTAATTATGGACATAGTGAATAAAGAAGTGTGACAAATTTTAACAAAAGAAAAAATTCTAGTTTGCCGATTAGAAAATTAGATGAATTATCTATTAATCGAATAGCTGCTGGGGAAGTAATAGAAAGACCAGCAGCAGCGGTTAAAGAGCTTATAGAAAATGCCATTGATGCGATGGCTTCCTCAATAAGCATATTTTTTTCACATGGTGGAAAAACTTTAATAAAAGTTATAGATGACGGTCATGGAATAAGAAAAGAAGAAATGAAGTTAGCACTGGCTAGTCATGCGACTTCTAAGTTGATGGAAAACGATCTTTCTAATGTAGAGACCCTCGGTTTTAGAGGAGAAGCATTGTCTTCGATAGCTGCGGTTTCGAAGCTATCAATAAAATCAATACATAGAGAATCATATGAAGCAGCTGAAATAAACTCTTTTGCGGGAAAATCTAATGAGATTAAACCTGCTGCATTGTCACTAGGTACAAGTGTTGAAATTCGCGAATTATTTTACTCTACTCCAGCAAGACTAAAGTTTTTAAAATCAGATCGTGCAGAGACGCAGGCATTATTTGACGCTGTCAAGCGATTAGCCTTGTCAAGTCCAGGAATTAGAATTTTTTTGCAAGATATTACTAAAGAACCTAAAAAAATTTTATTAGATTTGCCAAAAGAAAAGTTAGAGGGTCAATATTTTGATAGGGTTGAAAAAATTTTAGGAAGAAATTTTTCAGAGAATTGTGTTGAACTATTATATGAAAATAATGGTTATACAATCTCTGGCTTTGCATCTTTACCGACAAATTCTCACGGCACATCAATAAATCAGTATTGTTTTGTAAATAATCGGCCAGTGAAGGATAAGCTCCTTTTGGGTGCTATTCGAGCAGCGTATTTCGATTTTATGCCAAAAGATAGGTTCCCAGCAATCGTGATTTATATAAAATGTGATTCAAATCTTGTGGACATTAACGTTCATCCAATGAAATCTGAAGTCAGGTTTAAAGTTCCCAAAGATGTTCGAAGCTTAGTCATCAATTCAGTAAAAGCTTCTTTATCAAGGCGTGGACTTAAGTCCAACACCGTGCTGAGTGCAAAAACATTAAACTCTTTTTTGCCCCGAATCTTGTCTGATTCAAACAATATTTTGATCAATTCTCAGGTGTCGGATGGTGAACAAATTGATAAGCAGAGAGATCTTACTGATGATCATTCGTGGTTCTCTGGGAAAGTAGAGGAAAATCTAGAATTAGAATTGAATAACTCGAACGATTTACCGCTCGGAGTAGCGAAAGCGCAGCTACATACAAACTTTATTGTAAGTCAAACTAGTAATGGGGTTATTCTAGTTGACCAGCATGCTGCTCACGAACGAATTACTTATGAGCAATTGAAATTACAATTTCAAATGAAGAGAGTGGAGTCGCAAGATTTACTTATTCCTGAGATTATTGAGCTTGTCGGAAATCAAAAGGAAATCATTCTTGATTTCGCGGAGCTATTATTAAAAATTGGTTTTGTAGTTGAGGCTTTTGGCGAAAAGGCTGTTTGCATACGATCAGTACCGGCCCTTTTGGGTTCAAGCGACCTTAGAAATTTGATTACAGATTTAATTGAAGAGTTGCTAGTCGTGGGACAGTTGGATTCTTTGGAAAGGCGCTTAGATGCTATTATCTCACGAATTTCTTGTCATGGCTCGGTACGCTCAGGTAGAAAAATGAATGCGCAAGAGATGAATGAACTATTAAGAAAAATGGAATCCACACCGTTTTCTGCACAATGTAACCATGGTAGACCAACGTTTATTGAGTTGAAATTGAATGACATTGAAAAATTATTTGGACGGAGTTAGTTCTTATGTCTATTGAAAATGAATTCTTAGGGCTTTTACTAATTTTTATACTTCTTGGTTCTGTAACCCTGCTAATTTATCAAATTTTCAATAAAAAAAATATTAAAAAGGAAGTTGAGAGGTTTGAATATGTTCTACAATCTTTGACAAAAGTTTCTGATGGGCAACAGCAACTTGTTGGTAGNTTAAAGAATTTTTCAGAAGTACAATCCTCCACACAGGCGGATATGGTGAAGCATGTTGAGTCTCGATTAAGCGAGGTTCAAAAATTGGTTTCGGATAATNTGCTAGGTTCAGCTACTAAAACGGCGCATACTCTTGGTGAGCTTCAGCAANGGCTCACAACAATTGATGCAGCGCAAAATAATATTGAAAAATTGTCCAGTAGCGTTTTGAGCTTGCAAGATATTTTATCCAACAAGCAGGCACGTGGAGCGTTTGGAGAAATTCAATTGAATGATATAGTNTCAAAAGCACTCCCGCCAGACGCTTATTCGTTTCAACAAACATTATCAAATGGCAAAAGGATCGATTGCCTAATTCACCTTCCGAAACCCCCAGGGCCGATGGCTATTGACAGTAAGTTTCCTTTAGAGGCCTATGAAGCGTTAAGAGTTGCCGACTCGTCAGTTGATAAGTTGTCTGCTCAACGAAGCTTTAAAACTGTCGTTAGAGCGCATTTAAAAGCAATCGCTGATAAATATATTATTGAAGGCGAAACGGCCGATGGTGCGCTAATGTTTATACCGTCCGAGGCCGTTTATGCAGAGTTACATTCAAATTTTCCAGAAGTGGTACGGGAAGGCTTTTCGTTACGTGTTTGGGTCGTCTCCCCAACTACTTGTATGGCTACATTAAATACTATGCGGTCTGTGCTTAAAGATGCTAGGATGCGTGAGCAAGCNGGAAAGATTAGAGTTGAACTNAGTGCTCTTCAAAAAGATGTGGAGCGATTAGAAAATCGAGCAGGNAATTTGGCAAAACATTTTGATCTGGCTGTTAGGGANGTTGAGGATATAAAAATTTCTGCTAAAAAAGCATCTCGTCGAGCTACGAAACTTGATGAGTTTGAATTTGAGGAGGTAAAAGAGGAACAAAAAATTCAGTTTGGGAAGAGTTGATTGGTTAGGCATAGAAAAATAGTTTGGTTGTTAGTGACAAATAATGAGAAGATACGCTGAAATTCGTAGATAGGTAAAAAGGATGTAAAAATGAAATGGATGCTAGTGATCGTAATGATATTTACGCTTTCTAATTGTGGAACATTTGGTGGGGCAGTAAGAGGACTAGGCTCNGATCTTGATATNGTAGGTAGCTATATATCTGACTTTTAGGGAAANTGTTACGTTTTTTGTGATCCAAATTATTNTTTTCCACGTATTAGTTATNATATTAAAAAGTTGGGATAAAGAATGNCTAATAATTTTGAANTTAATAATGGATTGAGCAAGAAAGCGATGAAAGCAGAAATGCTAGATGCAGACATCGAATTAGAACTNGCAAGAAAGTGGAGAAATCATGGAGATGAAAANGCACTGCACAGATTGGTTAACGCGTATTTGAGATTGGCGGTATCTATGGCGACAAGATATAGGCGCTATGGGGCTGATATGACCGATTTAATTCAAGAAGCTGGTATAGGATTAATGAAAGCAGCAGAAAAGTTTGATCCGGAACGNGGGGTTCGGTTTTCGACTTATGCGGTTTGGTGGATAAAGGCCTCTATACAAGATTATGTAATGAGAAATTGGTCCTTAGTAAGGACAGGNTCGACCTCATCCCAAAAAGCTCTTTTTTTCAATTTAAAGCGCGTGAAAGCCCGGATCTCAAGAGAACAGGAGACAGAAANTAATACTGTGGATAAAGGCCGATTGANNGAATTGGTGGCTGCTGAGCTAGGTGTGCCTGTAAGAGACGTAGAGATGATGGAGGCCAGACTTTCTGGCGCTGATTATTCGTTAAATGCGCAACAAACTGATGAAGATGGTCGCGAATGGATTGATTTTTTGGAGGACGAATCTGTTCATTCAGCTGACAAAGTCGAGCATGATCGTGATCTGGCGGTATTACGCGGCTCTTTAGATGAGGCTTTAAAGGTTTTAAATGATAGAGAGAAAAAGATAATTTTAGACAGAAAATTAAGAGATGAGCCTCGAACGCTTGAAAGTTTGGGTGGTGAACTTGGGCTGTCAAAAGAACGTATNCGGCANTTGGAGACACAAGCTTTAGTAAAACTTAGAAAGAAAATGGAAAACAAGTCTATGNGTATGCTTTCTATCTTTGCCTAGAGCACGGAATAGATTTTGCTATTTTTAATTTTTTTGTCTAGATTGNTGGTATTATTTTAAAATTTGGTTTTATGACTGACAAGAAAAAAATTTTATTGATCGTAAGCGGTGGCATTGCGGCTTATAAAAGCCTTGAACTAGTTAGGTTGCTGGTGGATGAGGGTTTTTCGATACTACCGGTAATGACNGCATCTTCAAAGCATTTTATAACGCCGCTTTCGTTGTCTGTTTTGTCGGGTAATAAAGTAAATAGCAGGCTGAATGACGTAGATGCAGAAATGTCTTTTGGTCATATTGAGCTGTCGAGACAGTCGGATNTAGTTGTAGTCGCTCCTGCAACAGCAAACCTTTTGGCTAAAGCTTCAAACGGAATAGCCGACGATTTGGCCACTAATATTTTGTTGGCTACGGATAAAGCAGTTTTGATGGCACCGTCAATGAACGGTAGAATGTGGACTCATTCGGCGACNCAAAAAAATATCAATCAGTTGTTGAGTTATGGGATAAAGTTTGTTGGACCCAATGAAGGTCAGCTGGCCTGTGGCGAAGTGGGATCTGGCCGCATGGCTGAACCCCATGAAATNGTTCGGGCAATAAAAAATATATTGAAACCTAAATCNGAGTTACCGCTCTCTGGCAAACGAATTCTGGTAACTTCAGGGCCGACAGAGGAGTCGCTTGATCCAGTTAGATACATTTCAAACAGGTCGACTGGAGTNCAGGGTTTGGCAATTGCAGAGTCACTGATCGATGCTGGCGCCGATGTTGTTTTCGTGACTGGTCCCGTACCGAGTAAAATGCCTCAAGGGGCAGAAGTTGTTAAANTAAAAACAGCATTGGAAATGCTTGATGCTGTAACTAGGTGTGGTCCCTATGATGTGGCAATATGTGCTGCTGCAGTTTCAGATTGGCGGACAAAAGATGTCTCTATTAACAAGATTAAAAAAGATAAATTAAAAAANACCCTTACTCTAGAATTGGTGAAAACCCCTGATATTTTNGAATATATTTCTAATTCTAAATCACGACCTAAATTGGTTATTGGTTTTGCTGCGGAGACAAGTGAACTTGAAAATAANGCTTTAAAGAAATTGACTCGTAAAAAGTGTGATTGGATATTAGCTAATGACGTGAGCTCAAAAAACGGTGTTATGGGCAAGTCCCATACGACCGTAATTAGACTTTCTGATGGCGAAAAAAAGGTTTTTCCGCTAATGAATAAATCAGACTTTGCATTTTTACTTGTCGAAGATATTTGTGCAGAGATCGGATGACCAACAACGTTTCAATACAATATCTNCCAGACACNGATAGTAATTTTCCTGTTCCTGAATATCAAACAGCTGGTTCCTCTGGTCTTGATATAAGGGCTTATTTGCCAAGCGCCGATCGGACGAATGGTATTAGCTTACTTCCTTTGAGACGAGCGCTAATTTCGAGTGGGTTCAGAGTTGAAATTCCTGATGGTTATGAGGGACAAATCAGAGCGCGATCTGGTTTAGCACTAAAGTTTGGTGTCACCTTAGCCAATGGCGTCGGNACAATAGATAGTGACTATCGGGGCGGTCTNAGTGTAATTTTACTAAACTTAGGTTCAGCACCATTTATCGTCAAGCATGGGCAAAGGATTGCTCAATTAGTAATAGCAAAATATTCGCGTGTGCAAATTAACATAGTTGAGGATATGTCAGAAACTGATCGGAACGAGTCAGGATATGGTTCAACTGGGAATTTTTAAAATAGTCGGTTTTAGTAAATTTGATTTTTGAAAAATTTAATTGCAAATAAGTAGTTTTTTCTGCGGGATTAGTGTGAGCGATGGATTCTAAAATTTTGGAAAGATATTCTAGAAATATTTTGTTGCGTGAAATTGGTGGAATGGGTCAAAAGCGATTGTTAGCGTCAAAAGTTTTAGTTATTGGAGCTGGTGGTCTTGGGAATCCAGCTATGATGTATCTGACAGCATCTGGTGTTGGTAAAATAGGAATCGTAGACTACGATAAAGTTTCACTATCAAACCTTCAACGACAAGTTTTGTTTGATGTAAAAGATATTGGAAAATTAAAAGTTGAAGTAGCTAAAGTTCATTTAAATTTATTGAATCCAAATACAAGAATCACGACGTACCCGAAAGAGCTTTCGGTTAACAACGTTGAAGAAATTATTGGTGATTATGATCTTGTTCTAGACGGGTCAGATAATTTTTCAACCCGGTATATTGTGAATAATTATTGCTTTCAACAAAAAATACCACTTTTGTTTGGTGCGATTAGTCAGTGGGATGGACAGGTAAGTTTGTATGATCCTAATAATCACTCTGCGTGTTTCGAGTGTTTATTTCCGCAGCAGGACAATTTCGAAATAGGAGCAAGTTGCTCGGAAAATGGTGTATTAGGGCCGCTTGTTGGAGTCATTGGAGCTTTGATGGCAGCGGAAGCAATTAAATTTGTGGCGCGTGTAGGCAATACTTTAACAAACGAGATTATTCTTTATGAAGCGCTGTCAGGTCAGATGAGGAGGTATAAAACAAGTTTAAGATCAGATTGTCAGGTTTGTGGGGTTAAGAAAACTTCATAGCATGTTAGGCAAAATTTGATCTGGCGGCAGGTGTCCGTCTTGGAATGTTTTTATATTGAGAATAACTTTCTCACCCATCTCGAGTCGACTTTCTTTTGTTGCGGAGCCCATATGAGGTAATAGTAAAACGTTGTTCAAAGACCTTAATCTAGGGTTAATATTCTTACTATTCTCATAAACATCTAAACCTGCCCCAGCTAATTGATTTGTTCTCAACATCCTCGTAAGTGCGTCTTCATCAATTATTTCTCCTCGTGCTGTATTTATTATGTACGCATCTTTTTTTAACAATCGTAATCGACGTTCATTGATAAGGTGGAAAGTAGCGGGAGTATGGGGTACGTGAATTGTAAGAATATCAATTTGCCTAAGCATATCATCGAGATTTTTCCAGTATTTCGTTCTGAGCTTAGTTTCACTTTCTGTGTGCAATTGTGTTCTATTATGGTAGTGAATTTCAAGACCAAAATTGGTAGCTCTTTTTGCGACGGCCTGACCAATTCGGCCCATTCCTAGAATGCCAAGCTTTTTACCTCCGATTCGGCTACCTAAAAGTGCTGTTGGGGCCCATCCGCCCCATTCTCCAGATCGTATAATTTGAGAGCCTTCATAAATCTTTCTTGGTACACCAAGAATTAATGCAAGGGTCATGTCAGCAGTATCATTAGATAGAACATTGGGCGTATTACTCACTATTATACCTTTTTTTATAGCAGTTTTTATGTCGATGTGATCAAATCCTGCGCCATAGTTTGCAATAAGTTTGAGGTTACTACTCGCTTGCGATAAAACTAGTTTACTTACTTTGTCGCCAAGTGATGGAACCAATACATCCGTGTTTTTAACTGCCTCTTTCAAATCATTATCCGACATTGGGTGATGACTTTCTCGTAACTTTGCATCAAAAAGTTCCAACATTCTTTTTTCTACGAGCATTGGTAATTTTCGTGTAACAACTACTTTGAGTGACTTAAAACTCATTTCCTTTGATTCCTCTTAAAAAGTCTTTATCATGACGGTCTTATGATAACTCAATACTAACTGAAATCTAGGAAGAAATGATTTTCAAAAACTTTTTTAGTAAATTAGTTTTTTTCCAAGCTGTGTTTTGTTGCATTATAATTGGTTTTGATCCGGTGGATGCGAATGCTCAGGAAAAAAATAATAATAAAGGCCAGGTTACAGGATTGCCGATCCCAAGGTTTGTTTCAGTTAAATCTAGTAAAGTGAATGTCCGAAGAGGACCAAGTTCAACATATCAAATTGATTGGGTTTATACAAGAATGGGAGTACCGCTTAAAGTTACTGCAGAGTACCAAAACTGGAGAAGAGTAGAGGATTTTCAAGGTGAGGGAGGTTGGATCCATTCACGTCTTCTATCAGGTAAAAGGTTTATCATTATTTTAGATAGTAGGGTTATACTTAAGCGAAGACCAAATAAGAAATCGCCCCCCGTCGCAATAGTTGAAAAAGGCGTTATTGGTCGCTTGGTGTCTACTGCAGGTGATTGGTGTGAAATATCTGTAAGTGGTCATTCTGGTTGGGTGATGACTGAGTCAGTTTGGGGTACTTTTTTGAAAAGAAAATAGTGTAAAATGCAGGGTTTTAAAATTAAGTTTTTAATCTGGTTCCAACATATAACCATATCCACGAATTGTTTTTAGGTAACCTGGATATTTTGGGTTTTTTTCTAACTTTTGTCTTAAACGTTTTATTAGAACATCGATGGTTCGAATGTTAGTTTTCTCTTTTGTTTTAGTCGGTGCGCTGCTAGCAATACTTTGCACTAATTCGTCTCTGCTAAAGACTGAATTGGGTCTTTTGGCAAAAGTTTGCATTAATTTTGTTTCAACTGGTGTAAGATTTACTCTTTCTGTTGGTGACCAGAGTTCTTTCCTATTCATATTGTAGGTCATTTGACCAATAGATATTTCCATTGGAATTTTTTGGCCCTTTTTCATTACGCTTCGTTTTAAAATTGCCTCTACGCGCAGCAGTAGCTCTCGAGGCTCAAATGGTTTTGGTAAGTAATCATCGGCTCCCATTTCAAAACCGAGAATTCTATCACTCGTTTCAACGCGTGCGGATAATAATAGTATTGGCGTGCTGTCAGAATTTGATAATGTACGTGTGAGGGACAGACCATCTTCACCAGGCATCATGACATCCAAAATTAGCATATCAAATTCTATTTGCTGATGGAGCTCTCTCGCTAATGCTGCACTATTGGCAGTGCTTACCCTGTATCCACTATTAGTTAAAAACTGCTTTAACAATTTTCTGATGCGTTGATCATCATCTACAACAAGAAGATGCTTTTTTGACATTGTTTTTCCAGATTATGTGCAGGCTTCATCTCCGATATCGTAAGGTTAAATTATCTGAAACTCTTTGCCAATATTTTAAATAATGAAATACTAAAAATATTTAAATAATTTGATAGCTAAGGTTTTGCATGGTGGGCAGTTCTTGCTTTCCTCTAAACCTGATGATAACTAAAATTGTGCTGTATTGGATAACTCTAGTTTAACTTAATATGGAATAATTAATATATAAGGAGTTGGTATGATTATGAGTCCGTATGACGATCGAGATGGTATGATTTGGATGGATGGTTCCCTGATTCCTTGGCGAGATGCAAAAATTCATATCTTGACTCATGCTTTGCATTATGGGTCGTCGGTATTTGAGGGGGAACGAGCTTACAATGGAAAAATTTTTGAAAGTAAAAAGCATTCGGAAAGATTAATTCAGTCTGCCAACTATCTTGATATGCCAATTCCCTATTCAGTTAATGAAATTGAAACTGCTAAGCAAGAGATACTGGAAAACAGTAAAGAAAAAGATCTTTATTTTAGGGTTATTGCTTGGAGGGGGTCTGGCTTAGATATGGGAGTTGCATCAGCTAGAAATAAGGTTCATATGTCCGTTGCAGCTTGGGAGTGGGGCGCCTATTATGGAGATGCAAAAATGCAGGGTGCTAAATTAGATATTTCTAAATGGAAACGTCCCAGCCCGGAGACAATACCGTCTTTTGCAAAAGCCTCAGGTCTATATATGATTTGTACTGTCTCTAAACATGAGGCTGAGGCGAAAGGTTGTTCAGATGCATTAATGCTTGACTACCGAGGTTATGTTGCCGAAGCCACCGGCGCAAATGTATTTTTCGTTAAAGATGATGAAGTGCACACGCCAAGACCTGATTGTTTTTTGGATGGCATAACGCGCCAAACAGTGTTGGGTATGTTAAGAGAAAGGGGTATCAAGATAGTTGAGCGGCATATTGAGTTAAAAGAACTTGAGGATTTTTCTGAGTGTTGGCTAACTGGAACTGCTGCCGAAGTAACCCCGGTAGGACGAATTGGTGACTATAATTTCAGCGTGGGTTCATTAACCAAAGATATTGCAAGGAACTACGATCAATTGGTTAGGTCATAGCCACTAAATAAAAAATAGCATCTGAAAGTTAATTTAATAATGAGAAAAATAATTATAGATACCGACCCTGGTCAAGATGACGCTGTAGCTATACTTCTTGCTTTAGCCTCACCAGAGCTGGACGTCTTGGGAATCACTTGCACAGCGGGAAATGTTGAGCTTGAATTAACAATTGTGAATGCATGCAAGATCTGTGAGTTGGCTGATAGACCTGAGACATTGGTATTTGGCGGTGAGGCGAAACCGATTTTACGTCCGTTGGTCACGGCAAAACACGTTCATGGTAAGACTGGGTTAGATGGTACTGATTTACCTTACCCTAAAATGCGTATTTCGAAGGACCATGCGGTAGATTTTATAATTGATGCTTTGTTAGCTAGCAAAAATAAGGAAATTACATTATGTGCTTTGGGCCCATTGACAAATATAGCTGTTGCGATGACCAAGGAACCGAAAATAAAATCAAAAATTGATCGGATAATTTTGATGGGAGGCGGTTTTTTTGAAGGAGGAAATATAACGCCAGCGGCCGAGTTTAATATTTTTGTGGATCCAGAAGCCGCATCAATAGTCATAAATTCGGGTGTTAAAATAGTTATGATGCCTTTGGATGTAACGCACAAAGTGTTAGCCACTAAAAGTTTTATTGAAGAAGTGTCATCGATGGGAACAAACGTCGGTAACGGAGTGGCTGGATTATTAAATTTTTTTGGTCGCTATGATTCTAAAAAATATGGATCTGACGGAGCTCCTCTCCATGATCCGAATGTTATTGCATTTTTGCTAGAGCCTGATTATTACTCTGGAAAAGAAATAAATGTGGATATTGAGCTTAAGTCAGATTTAACTTTGGGTATGACAGTTGCTGATTGGTGGGAAATTACTGATAAACCAAAAAACGTTTATTTTGTCAGAAATGTCAACGCAGGTTTGGTTTTGGAGATGTTAATTACCAGGCTTCGTACACTTCCTTGATTCTGCATGATTTTATGCATAAGATATAGGTCAATCAAATTTAATCTGGTAAATTAGAAATAGTTATTTAACCAATGGTATGGGAGGGCGAACTGTTAATTGATTTAATTTTAAACAATCTTTCCGAGAGTAAGGCAGATAAAATTTTAAATATAGATCTGAATGGAAAGTCAGAACAAGCTGATTATATGGTGATAGCATCCGGAACCTCCAATCGGCATGTGGCGTCAATAGCTGAAAAGTTGATTTTAACTGTAAAAAAAAATAGTAAAACTGGTGTTAGAGTAGAGGGTATTGAGAATGCCGATTGGGTGCTAATTGATTGCGGTGATGTAGTGGTTCATGTTTTTAGGCAGGAGGTCCGAGATTTTTATCAATTGGAGAGAATTTGGCAGCATGATACTGTTATTTTTTCCGACTCTGAGAATAATTAGATATGAAACTGAGATTGTGTGCTAGTGGTCGATTACGAAAAGGACCAGAGCTAGCTTTGTTTAACAAATATAAATTAAGATCAGAAAAAATTGGTAGATTGATTAATGTGTTTCCAATAGATGTTTTGGAGTACGATAGTTCTAGATGGATTAGGTTTTTGAAAGGCATTGAATCGTCAAAATCGTTTCCTTCACGATCCCATAAAATACTATTGGACGAACGGGGTAGAATTTTTTCTTCTAACGCATTCGCGGAGTCCTTACGTTCTATAAGAGACAGCGGTATAACAGAAATTATTTTTTTTATTGGTGCTGCTGATGGAGTTCCCGCAAAGTTGAGGGATAATTTTGATGAGATATTATCACTTGGAGAAATGGTTTGGCCACACTTTCTTACTCGTGTCATGTTAATGGAACAAATCTATCGTGCCAGCACCATTTTAGCAGCGTTGCCCTATCATAAAGAGTAGGAATCAAATAGTCATTGAACTGAGAAAAATTGGTATATTTCAAAAGAACTGGTAAAATATGTATAATAATAAGAGTGTTGTTCTTTGTGTTTTAGATGGTTGGGGTATTGGCAAGGACGATCGTTATAATGCTATTAAAAATGCAAAAACCCCAACTTTTGATTTTCTCTCAAAAAATTTTCCTTCCTCAAGGTTGAGAGCTGACGGACGGCACGTTGGTCTGTTGCCAGGTCAGATGGGTAATTCAGAAGTGGGGCACATGACAATAGGAGCAGGTCGGGCTATTCCGATGTCTCTTCCAAAAATTGATCAAGCTATAGCTGAGGATTCTTTAAAAGACTCGACCGTCATCCGACAGTTTATTAAGGCGCTCAAGAAAAGTGGTGGGGTAGCCCATTTGGCGGGATTATTCTCTAATGGTGGAGTGCACGCTCATCAGACCCACATGATATATTTAGCTAATGTAATTGCTGATGAAGGAATTAAAGTCAATCTGCATTTGTTTTTAGATGGAAGGGATGTTCCACCAAATTCAGCAGTTAATGATATTAAGCGATTAGAATTTGCTTTAGCTAAGAATGTTGAGGTGGTAACATTAATTGGTAGATTTTATGCTATGGATCGAGATAACCGTTGGGACCGAGTAGAAAAAGCCTACCAATTAATAACCCAAGGAATTGGAATTCCCTTCAATAGTGCGGAGTTAGCAATTTTATCGAGATATGAATTTGGAGAAACTGATGAATTTATACAACCTTGTTCGAAAAAAAGTTATAATGGGTTTTCGAAAACTTCTGATGCGCTGTTCTTTATGAATTTTAGAGCTGATCGGGCTCGAGAAATTCTCTCTGCATTGTGTGACCCAAGTTTTAATAAATTTCCGAGGGATATGGATTTTTCTTTAGTTGCGCAAAGCGGAATGGTGGAATATTCACCGCAGCATGCAAAGTTTATGAAGAATGTTTTAAGTCAGGAATCAGTCGAAAATACACTTGGTCAATGCCTCAGCAGAGCCAACAAAACTCAGGTCAGACTAGCGGAAACTGAAAAGTATCCCCACGTGACGTTTTTTTTTAATGCAGGTGTTGAAATTCCGTACGCTGGTGAGCAACGGTTAATGATTCCTAGCCCAAAAGTTAAAACTTATGATTTGATGCCAGAAATGTCAGCAAAAGAGATAACACTTAAGCTTATAGATTTGGTTCGAAAAAATTCTTTTGATTTCATTTTAGTAAATTATGCTAACCCGGATATGGTAGGGCATTCGGGTAGTTTGGAAGCAGCAATACAAGCTTGTGAGATCGTTGATAGCTGTCTCGGTCAAGTTTACAACGAGGTCAGTCTTTCAGGTGGGACCCTAATAGTCACTGCTGATCACGGTAATTGTGAAATAATGTTTGATCCAACCATTGACTCCCCTCATACATCACATACTTTAAATTCAGTTCCATTTATTGTGGTAGGAGCAAATGGTTTACTAACTGTTAAAAACGGTTCATTATCAGATATTGCTCCAACTATTTTAAATATTTTTGAGATAGCAGTGCCAATGGACATGACTGGAAGATCACTTTTAGAGTACTAACTAAAAACCATATTAATGATTATAGAGTGAAAACTATTTTTTTAACAACACTTCGTTCAATAACTGTTTACTATTTAAATTAATATACTTAACTAAAACTTGTTCAGAATTAAAATTAGTTTAATTCGTTTAGAGTTATCTTTGAAAGGTCCAAAATGAGAGTATACTTCGGCCCAATTTTTTTAAGTTTGTCTATAACAATTCTTATAACTGGTATTTTTTTTACATATTCTGCAGAGGCAGAAACGGAAGAAAACAGAAAAGAAATTTATGAACAGTTAAATCTTTTTGGTGAGGTATTTGACAGAGTTCGATCGACCCATGTTGAGGCTGCCAGAAGTAAAGACCTAATAAGAGCGGCAATTGATGGGATGCTTTCATCTTTAGACCCTCATTCGGGTTATTTACCCCCTGAAAGTTTTGAAGATATGCAAGTAGATACGAAAGGAGCTTTTGGGGGTCTTGGCATAGAAGTCACACAGGAGGATGGTTTCGTTAAAGTTGTATCGCCGATGGATGGAACGCCAGCATTTGAAGCAGGAGTTGAGGCAGGTGATTTTATTACGCATGTGGACTCAGAACCAACTTTAGGATTAACGCTTGGTGAGGCTGTTGATAAAATGCGAGGGCCAGTTGGATCTGAAATAACCCTTACAATAGTTAGAATTGGAGAGAAAGATCCTTTTGATGTTGTAATAGTGCGAGATGTAATTAGATTGACGGCTGCCAAAGTTCGCTCTGAGGGTAATGTAATAATAATCAGAGTTACTACTTTTAACGAGCAGACAACACCGAACATTGAAAATGGCATAAAATCGCAGATTGACCAGTTAGATGGGATAGACAATGTTCTAGGTTTTATCGTTGATCTGAGAAACAACCCAGGAGGCCTTTTATCTGAGGCAATATCGGTAACAGATATGTTTTTAGAAAAAGGAGAAATTGTGTCAACGAGAGGCAGAAAAATTGATGAGGGTGAACGGTATAACGCCAGTGAGGGTGATTTGGCTGAAGGTAAACCCATTGTTTTAATTATAAATGGTGGTTCGGCGTCTGCATCAGAAATTGTGGCAGGTGCACTTCAAGACCATAATCGAGCAATTGTCACCGGAACGAAGAGCTTTGGGAAGGGATCTGTACAATCAATTTTACCTATTGGAAAAGAAGGTGCGATACGTTTGACAACTGCGCGATACTATACACCCTCCGGACGGTCAATTCAGTCGTTAGGAGTCGCACCTGATATAGTGGTGGAACAGAGGCCTAGAATATCAAAGGAAGAACTTTCAGAAGCTCAAAAAAATCGAAAGCGAGTAGCCGAGTCAGACCTAAGAGGGGCACTTTCAAATGATAGTTTAAGCGATGATGAAAAAGAGCAATTAGAACTTGAGAGAGAAAGTCAAGAAAAATCAGCTGCAATAAAACTTGAAGATTATCAGATATCGGTAGCTTTAGATCTTATCAAAGGCTTAAGTATTTATGATCGTCAAAAATTGAACTGATGCAAGAATTAGTAAGTATAGATTACCGTCCTTGCGTTGGATTGATGATTATAAATGATCAGAGGCTTATATTCACCGGACAACGCCTTGGCTATTCTTCCACAGCATGGCAAATGCCTCAGGGAGGAATAGAAAAAGACGAGGATCCGTTGGTAGCCGCGTACCGTGAGCTTCAAGAAGAAACTTCAATACTTAAGGAAAAGGTTGAGCTACTGGCAGTGTCAAAGGATTGGTTGACTTATGATTTGCCATCGGATTTGATCCCAAAACTTTGGAATGGGGTATACCGAGGACAAACTCAAAAATGGTTTTTAATGAGATTTATTGGTGAGGATAGTGACATTGATTTACAAACAAAAATGCCTGAATTTTCCTCTTGGCGGTGGTCGACTAAACAGCAACTTACAGCAAATATTGTTGATTTTAAGAAGGAACTATATGAGATCTTGGTAAACGAATTTAACATATTTTTGTAGGTTAATCATATAAATTTTTATTTTGAGTTATTGGAAAAAAGCAATTATGTGACCAAACTCCGAACCAATCTTGACCACGATACTTTTCAATGCAAGCGAGGTCAACGAATCGATAAAAACTTTTTCTGTCGATTAAAGCCTCTAAATTTTTTCTTACAATCACATATGGATGAGGTTCATTTGTTTTGGGATTAAAATTTATTCGAAACAAGTGGAGGTAGTTTAAGTCGAATGTTTCACCAAGGTTGGTAGTAAAGGAAATTTTTTGTGATTTTCCTTGGCCTAAAAAGTTGATAGCGGTAACAACAAAGGGTGCAAAATCAACCATAATTCCAATCTTTTCCGCAGGGGTGACTAGATAGTAATTGTCGCCCTCTTTTTTAAGTATACTAGAAAATAACTTAACTAGGCTGTATCTATTTATCTTTGAACCTTGATAAAGCCACGACCCATCCTTTACGATTCGTATATCTAAATTTCCGCAGAATTTTGGGTTCCATGAATCAACAGGGGCTTCAGTTTGGACTTTAATTTTTTTTAATGATTTTTCAATTCCCTCCATGGATCGAGTAGATTTAATTTTCATGGGTTACACTATCCTTGTATAAAAATTGGGTGCTTTATTTCAGTAATAGGTTCATGAGAAAACCACATATTTTTCTTATGCAATTAAAATTTTGTTGTTACGTCTCTTTCTTGCTAGAATTAATTAATTAATTTAATTAAGTAGTCAATAAATACGTTCATCCAACTTAATGTGATGTTTAAGCACATCAGAGAGAAAATATTAATATGAGATTAAAAAACTGTCACAATTACCATGACTTTCGTAAATTAGCCCAAAAAAAATTACCTTCGCCAATTTTCAATTATATAGACGGTGCGGCTGATGATGAAATTACATATAAAAGAAATACTGACGCTTTTAGTGAGGTTGATTTAATTCCAAATGTTTTAGCGGGGGTTGCCCAAGTGGATATGTCTACAACAATTTTTGGAAAAAAAATCGATATGCCCCTTTATTGTGCGCCGACTGCGTTGCAGCGATTGTTTCATTTTGAGGGTGAGAGGGCTGTTGCCAAAGCCGCTGAAAAGTTCGGGACCATGTTCGGAGTATCCTCTTTGGGAACGGTCAGTGTGGAAGAAATAGACTCTTTAATTTCAACGCCTAAGCTTTTTCAATTTTATTTTCACAAAGATCGTGGTCTAAACTCAAATATGCTAGCTAGAGCTCGGGAAGCTAATTTTGATGTGCTAGCATTAACAGTTGATACTATCACGGGAGGGAATCGTGAGAGAGATTTGCGTACTGGGTTCACTATACCTCCGAAATTAACTGTTGCAGGCTTCTTGAGTTTTTTGACTAATCCCATGTGGGGTATAAATTACGTCACTAAACCGAAATTTGAATTGCCCCATCTGAAAGACCATGTGGTGGCTGGGACGAGTGCCGTAACATCAATAGGCGAGTATTTCTCCGAAATGCTCGATCAATCAATGAGTTGGGATGATGCAGAAAAATTATGCTCTGAGTGGGGAGGCCACTTCGCTTTGAAAGGCGTAATGAGTGTTGAGGATGCGAAACGAGCCATTGATATCGGTTGCACAGGAATAATGGTGTCAAATCATGGTGGAAGGCAGTTGGATGGCTCTTGCGCACCTTTTGATCAACTTTCAGATATTGTAGATGCTGTTGGTGATAAAATCGATGTAATTTGTGAAGGCGGAATTCAAAGAGGAACCCATGTTTTGAAAGCACTTGCTTCAGGAGCTAAGGCTTGCTCTGGTGGGAGGCTTTATCTATACGCTTTGGCAGGTGCGGGTCAATTAGGTGTAGAGCGCGCCTTAGGAAATTTGCGAACCGAAATTGAGCGTGATATGAAGCTGATGGGTTGTAAGTCTATATCTGAATTAAACAGGTCCCATTTACGATTTCGAGGGAAATAAGTTGTAAAGATTATTGGTTTTTGGTTAGTTCTAACCTTGACGGGCTTTAAACCTACGTTGAGTTTTGTTAATTACGTATATTCTTCCTTTACGTCTTACTACCCGGCAGTCTCGGTGACGCTGTTTCAAAGATCTTAGTGAATTTTTAACTTTCATAACCGAAACCCTTTTTTTTTAGCGTCCTATTCTAATTTGACTCATAATGCAATCAGTAAATTTTTGGTGGGCGTAACTGGGATTGAACCAGTGACCCCTTCGATGTCAACGAAGTGCTCTCCCGCTGAGCTATACGCCCTAAAGTATTCAAATTAATTTTACCACTATTTTACTTTATTAAATAACGCGGTATAAAAGAAGCCTTGATAAGGTTCAAGCCTAAAAATTTTGTTGTTTTGCATTTAAATTGGAAGTTAAATATCATGCAATGGCCTTTCATTTGTACCAAGCCACATAAGAATCATTTGCCGGTGATATATAATAGTCCTCATTCTGGTAGGATTTACGATGGTAACTTTCTGAGGCAGTCCGCGTTGAGTTTTAAAGAAATAAGGATATCTGAAGATTTTTACGTCGACACGCTGCTTGACTCGGTAGTGGACTATGGAGCATTTTTGTTGGAGGCAAGTTTTCCAAGATCATTCGTTGACGTTAACAGAGCGGCCTCTGACTTGGACCAAAATTTAATTTTGGATTTAGATGTTAAAAGCATGAACCCCAAGACTGCAGCAGGTTTAGGGGTCATTCCTCGGATTGTTGGTGACGGTATCGAAATTTACCCGCAAAAACTAAATTTGAAAGAAGTTAATCGTCGATTGGATATCTATTATTTTCCCTATCACAATCAGTTACAAAAATTGATAAATCAAGCAATTGAAAATTTTGGTGTAGCAATACTTTTTGATATTCATTCTATGCCTCATAGTTGCTTAGAAAGTTTGGATAGCGCAGTTTCTGAGCCCCCACAAATAGTCCTTGGAGATTGTTTCGGAACGTCTTGCGATCCGTGGTTTAGTCAAGCTGTTTTTGATGTTTTTGACTCTGAGGGATTCGTTGTAAGAAAAAATTGTCCATTTTCGGGTGGATTTATCACTAAAAACTATGGGGTATCTGAACAAAATGTTCAAGTTATTCAAATTGAGATTGATCGGTCACTGTACATGGACGAAGTGAATTTTACGCTAAAATCAGGTTTTTTTGATTTAAAAAAGAAGTTACAAAAAATATTTGACTTACTGTCCGATATTGGGGGTAAAAAAAGCCTTTTAGTGCAAGCGGCTGAGTAAATAGTAAAAGTTAAATTATTTGAAAAATTGTCAATCTACATTTTTTATTGCTCTACCTTTGATAATAGAATTTTTTCCAAACTTAGCCCGTATTTCATCGATAGCTTCTTCCGTGGCTAATAATTGCTTATCCTTTTTGTCAAAAAAATTTTTGTTCCAGCTCTTGTTGTCTGAAATTGAGAATAAACTTGCTGTCAGACCAATTAGTCTGAAGGGACGATTATACATATTTTTTTTTAGTAAACTAACACTGGCTTGAAAAATTAATTCTGGTGAATCAGATGCGTATTCTAACGTAATTGACTTCACCAAAAGTTTGAAACTTGTTGTTTTCAGTTTTAGGCTTATCCTACCCGCTTCTAGTGACTGCACCTTTAACCGTGATGAAAGTTTTTCGGAAAGGTCCCAAAGAAAGCTTTTTAAATTTTCGAATTCTATTTGATTAGTCTGAAAGGTCATCTCACAAGAGATTGATTTTGCACGTTTATTGGAAGTGACTAGACGGTTGTCTATTCCACGAGATAAAAACCATAATGTTTCTCCAAAAGAACCAAGTAAATTTGTTAGATGNGTCTTATCGTATTTTAAAAGATCTCCGATGAGATTGATCCCGTTGCTTTCAAGCTTCAATTTCGTTTTTTTGCCGATACCTAGAATCGTAGAAATCGATTTATCTTTAAGAATTTCTTTTGAATCTGATTGNCCAATTACTGAAAAGCCTCTTGGTTTTTCGATTTCAGACCCAATTTTTGACAAAAATTTGTTATAACTTAGGCCTATTGAGATAGTAAGACCTAACTGAGACTCAATCTCTTTTGAAATTTTTGCTAACTTTATTGCCGGTGCCTCTCCATGCAAGCGAAAAGTTCCTCTTAAATCAATGTATGCTTCATCTAAGGAAACAAATTCTATTTGAGGACTAATGGTAAGCAGTATTTTTTTAACTGAGTCACTGATCTTTTTATAGTAAGTCATGCGGGGCGCTATAATAACCGCGTCAGGACAAAGTTTTTTTGCTTTGAAAATTGGCATTGCAGACCTAACACCACTAATTCGAGCAATGTAGCAACAAGTTGTCACTACGCCTCGATCATTTCCTCCCACGATTACTGGTAGGTTCTGAAGCTTAGGATTCTCTTTTTTCTCAATAGATGCATAAAATGCATCACAATCGATATGAGCTATTTCCAATTCAAGTAAATTTTTGTGTGAAACTATTCGTGGTGAATTACATCTGCTACATCTAGGCCCAAATTTAAAAATCTGGAAACAGTCTCTACAAAGACACGGATAATCCATACAATTTTTCAAGAGCGGCATAAGGATGTTATTTTGGTGTGCATGCTGAAATCTGAAAATGTTTTATTTGCTCAAGAGGGTTTTCAGATTTCAAAATTGGNCGTCCAACGACTATATAGTCTGATCCATTTTTNAATGCAGTTGCAGGATCTGAAATACGCTTTTGATCATGTTTTGTGTCATGCGCGAGCCGTATGCCTGGCGTAACTATGATTTTCTTTTCACTTTGTTTGAGGTTTCTGATCCGAAGTGCCTCATTCGGAGAGGCAATCACACCGTTAGCTCCGGATAGAAACGCATTTTTTGCGCGTTCAACAACCAAATCAGTTAAATTCCCATCTTTTATTAAAGAATCATTCAGATCTTTGCGGTTTAAGCTCGTCAGTAGAGTAACAGCTAAAATTTGCATGTTTGGGTTTTCATTTGCTTCGACTGCAGAACTAACTACTTGAGGGTCGCCATGTACGGTCAAAAAGTCGATATCTAGGTAGTTTAAATTACGGATTGTATTGCTAATGGTGTGACCAATATCAAAAAGTTTTAAATCTAAGAAAACTTTTTTACCTAATTTTTTCAGTTCTCGAGCTAATGTAAATCCGCCTATTGGAATAAGTGCCAGCCCTATTTTATAAAATGATACCGAGTTACCTAGTTGCTCCACTAAATTTTCTGCCTGTTCAGTAGTTGGTAAATCTAGAGCTACAATTAATTTCTTTGAGTTTTCTGACCGCATGGTTGTTTCCGATTTGTTTCAAGAGACATATTTGTTCCCATTCCTTATAACTTTAATGGATAAAGAAAAAAACAATTTTCCTGAATACCCCTTGTATAAACCTACATTGATGCACATGTATAATGCATGAGAGTTGTATAGCAACTTTCAAAAGCGTGACAGCAATGTGCGTCCGGTTAGCGAGAATTAGATTAAATTTAATAAGCGAAAGAGGACTTTTAAGTTCAAGAGGTTTACTTATGGAGTTAGAAAATTTTACTGAGCAGTCTAAGAAATGTTTGCAGGGTGCAGAGAAATTAGCTCGGAGTCAAAAGCACCAAATCTTATATCCAGAGCATTTACTCTTGCAATTGTTAAAAGAGTCGAGTGGCCTAATCGTTAAGATATTAAAGCTCATCACCTCTGATGTAAAAAAAATTGAAATCTTAGCGAGAGAGGCTGTTAGTTTAGTTCCAAAAGTTTCAGGTCAAAATAATTTATTCGCAGATGCAAGTCTCCAAAAAGTGATTGAAAAATCGCAAAAGTTGGCGTTTGCAAATGGAGATAAATTTGTTGCGATTGATTGGCTTTTTGTCGCTTTAGTTTACGGTGATGACAAGGCAGCTGAATTATTGAGAAGTTGTGATCTGAATGCTGTTAATTTGGTTAAAGCACTCAAAGAGGTTAGGAAAAATCTGCCGGCTAACAGTATTAATTCTGAAAACACTTTTGACTCATTGGGTAGATTCACCCAAGATCTTACTAATAAAGCTCGAGCTGGTAATATTGATCCGATTATCGGTAGAGATGAAGAAATAAGAAGAACGATGCAAGTTCTTAGCCGAAGAACAAAAAATAACCCTGTTTTGATTGGCGCCTCGGGAGTTGGAAAAACTGCAATTGCAGAGGGAATTGCACTCAGAATTGCTAATGGGGATGTGCCAGAGTCTTTATTGGGAAAAAGATTACTTGCGTTGGATCTAGGATTGCTGGTCGCTGGAGCAAAATTTAGAGGCGAGTTTGAGGAACGATTAAAGGCAGTTTTACATGAAATTGAAACATCGAAGGGTGAAATAATTTTATTTATTGATGAAATGCATACCTTAGTTGGTGCTGGAAATTCGGATGGTGCTATGGATGCTTCAAATCTCTTGAAACCATCCTTGGCCCGTGGGGATCTTCGGTGTATTTCTGCTACCACTCTTGACGAATACAGACGATATGTTGAAAAGGATGCCGCTTTAGCTAGACGTTTCCAACCAATAATAGTGGAAGCTCCTTCTATTCCAGATACAATTTCTATTTTACGTGGAATAAAAGAGCGGTATGAATTGCACCATGGAGTACGAATTTCTGATTCGTCGTTAATATCAGCGGCCACTTTATCTGATCGATATATTTCTAATAGGCACTTGCCTGATAAGGCTATTGATCTAATCGATGAAGCTGCGAGTCGGCTTAGAATGGAAGTCGATAGCAAACCGGAGGAATTAGATGTTGTTGACAGAGATATTCTTCAAAGAGAAATTGAGATAGCTGCACTGGCCAAAGAGACAGATTTAGAATCAAGCGCAAGGATAAATTTGTTAGAAAAGGATTTAGAATCATTAAAAAGAAGGTCGGAAAAGATGACTAGTATTTGGAGTGCTGAAAGAGCTAAGCTTTCCGAAATAAGGGATTTAAAGGAGAAGTTGGAACTAGCCAGGGTGGATTTGGATAAGTCTAAAAGAGAGGGTGATTTAGCTAAAGCCGGAGAGCTTTCTTATGGTGTTATTCCGAAGTATGAAGAGGCTCTCAAACTTCAGGAGTCAGACAAAAATAAAATTTCATTAGAAGCAGTTTTGCCAGAACATGTTGCCTGTGTTGTGGAACGATGGACAGGTATTTCGGTAGAAAAAATGTTAAAGGGAGAGAACGATCGTTTGATTAAGATGGAGCAAGTGCTATCGCAGACTGTTATTGGGCAACTTCCTGCAATAGAAAGTATTTCAAGAGCAGTTCGACGAGCAAAAGTTGGTCTAAATGATCTCACTCGACCGCTCGGAAGCTTTCTGTTCCTTGGGCCTACTGGAGTTGGCAAGACGCAATTAACTAAAGCGCTAGCTGCATATCTTTTTGATGATCTAACTTCGCTCACAAGGATCGACATGTCAGAATTTATGGAAAAACATTCAATTTCCCGTCTGCTTGGGGCGCCTCCGGGATATGTTGGTTATGATGAGGGCGGAGTTTTGACAGAGGCGGTTCGAACGAAGCCTTACCAGGTGTTGTTATTTGACGAAGTTGAGAAAGCTCATCGGGACGTTTTTAATGTTTTGTTGCAGGTTCTTGATGAAGGGCACCTCACTGATAGTCAGGGAAAACGTGTTAACTTTAAGAATACGCTAATAATTTTAACTTCCAATCTTGGTTCAGAACTTTTTCCAAGTTGTTCTGACACTAAGCCACAACTAGATCTCAAATCTGAAGTTTTGGAAAAAGCAAAAGATTTTTTTCGTCCAGAATTTTTGAATAGATTAGAAGATATTATCGTTTTTGAAAGGTTAAATTTAGAAAATTTGGGTGCAATAGTGGATGTGGAAATAGATATCATTAACTCTAGACTAGCAGAAAAAAATATTCATTTGGTGTTAACAGACTCTGCTAGAGAATGGTTTGCAAAAAATGGTTTTAGCCCCGAATATGGTGCGCGCCCTTTGAAACGACTTCTTCAAAGTAGAATTCAAGATAAAATTGCTGATGGAATATTGTCTGGGGACATCACTAAAGGCACATCACTCCAGATTGATGTTATTGACGAAGAGACACAGATTTCAAAATATTCGGATCGAAAAAAAATGCATTGAGGTTACTTTTGTTTCTAATAAAATTTGTTTCAAAAATTTTTTTTTTCGTTTTGCGAAAAATCATGATTTTATTGTTCCCTTACGTTCTAACAGTCGCGATATTGTTTTTCTTTTTTTTTACTTACTGGTTTAGATAACGTTATTTATGATTCTCTTTAAGTTTGACTTTCATTTTGATGAAAAAGAATTATGAATTTAAAATTTNGTGCTTAATGATCTTTAGTTGGTAAAAACCTTCCTAAAACCAGCAATTTTTTGAGCTATTAGACCAAGATTTGACTAAATATTTAGAATAAAGTCCAATTTGATGGATTTTTTTAAAAAAAGAGCTTGCATGAGTCGCAAATAAAACTTAAACCGCATGATTGAAGGGTAACATTATCCTTTAAAATTTTTACATATACTAGAAGACCGTTAAATATTAGTTTGTATCGGTTTGCTGGTGTATGTTGCTCTTTGAAAGTTTTATATTACTGAAGAGATATGAGGGTGGTTTGGTCAAACGATCGACAGACTACCGAGTCCATATCGGCTGATAGATACGAAAGTATCGATGATTTAGTTAGTCAGCTTCACTGTTTGGGTGCCTTTTAATTTTTAATTAATTGTACATTCAAACAATGAGACAAATTAAGCAAAACTTAATTTGATATGTGCAAGGACGTCTGTCAAGAAAGCGTTTGTAAGAATGCTTTTAACTTGAGAGTTTGATCCTGGCTCAGAACGAACGCTGGCGGCAGGCCTAACACATGCAAGTCGAGCGGTCCTTCGGGACAGCGGCGGACGGGTTAGTAA
>PAHT02000066.1 GCA_002705045.2 Paracoccaceae bacterium
TTGTAAAAAGTAATTGGGAAGTTTCAAAAATTTTGTTGTCAAAGACCATTGAGATTAATCAAAAATTTGTTGAAACGCCAGCGTCTCAGAAAAGTGATTTGGCAAAAGTACTTTTTGCGAATTCAATTACGCTTACACCGGGGACAGTTACGGTTGAGACTGAAGATCACAGTTTTATAGTTCATGCATTGAATGTAACTGAATCGAGTATGGCTGAATTAAGACATATGGATGAAAAAGTTACGCTGATTGAGCGGGTTGTCGAATAAATGTTTGAAGTTTGTCTGATTGTTTTGCTAATCTGTGTCATAATTTTATTGTGGCGTGTATATATTGGTCCAACCCTATACGATAGAGTTATAGCAGTTAATTCAATTGGAACATTAGCAGTTCTAATTATTGGCGTGGTTGGTTTTCTGACTGAGAGGCCTGACTTTCTTGATATAGCTCTACTTTATGCCCTGATAAATTTTATAGGCACAATAGCCGTATTAAAGTTTTTCCGGTATAAAATGGTTGATGCTGGTCAAAAGCTAACAAATGAAAAATCTGGTGTTTATGATGACAGTTGAATTATTACTTAATATCCTTAGTTGGGCTTTAATTTTACTCGGATCCGGTCTGGTATTGATTGGTTCATTTGGGTTTTTTAGGCTCCCTGACTTCTGGTCTCGCCTTCATGCAGCTTCTGTGATTGATTCTGGCGGTATGATATTAATAATTCTAGGCATGTGTTTTCAAGCAGGCTTAAGCTTGATAACAGTTAAATTACTTTTTATCGCCATATTCTTGATTATCACTGGTCCTACTGCTACTCACGCTGTTGCGAATGCTGCTTTAGTATCGGGGCTGATGATTAATGACAGGTCTTCAAATAATAAAATTAGAGAAGAAGACCTAAAAATAGAAAAAAAAGAATAATATATTTTAATTATGATTGGATAGAAAATAGTAACTGTAATTTCTACTTTTGTTTTTTTATTACTCGTATTGATTGCGCTTTTGGCGCTTCGAATGTCTCAGCTTTTCGCTGTCGTAATGCTGGCTGGCGTATTTAGTTTGCTTTCGGCTATTTTACTCGTGCTAATGGACGCTGTTGATGTAGCGTTCACCGAAGCTGCTGTTGGGGCAGGGGTTTCAACAGTTCTTATGTTGTCAACCATGGCTTTGACTTCCAGAGTACAGAAACCGTCAAAGAATAAAAATTTGGCGCCGCTTCTAGTAGTGGTGCTTGCAGGATCACTTTTAGTATATGGTACGCTCGATATGCCGAACTATGGTTCAAACGAGTCTCCAGCTCAAACCCATTTAAGTAATGCTTATCTGACCAAGAGTCCCCAGGAGGTTGGTGTTCCAAATGTGGTAACAGCTATACTTGCGAGCTATAGAGGATTTGATACTCTTGGCGAAACTGTGGTAGTTTTTACGGCTGGTGTCGGAGTAGTACTTTTGTTGAGTGGCTTGAGGCGACGTAAACGAAAATCTGATAGCTCCCATGATTGAGGTTAATTTATGCAACATCATTTAATTTTAAAAATTGTTACTAAGACTTTGGTTGGGGTTATCTTATTGTTTGGTTTATATGTACAATTCCACGGTGATTATTCACCTGGGGGGGGGTTCCAAGCGGGTGTAATTTTTGCAGCGGGATTTATTTTGTATGGGATCGTTATGGGCCTAGACAAAGTGCAGGCGGTTTTACCATTTTGGGTCGTTCAAAAACTTGCTGCGATGGGAGTGTTACTCTACGCTATGACGGGCGTATTAAGTTTATTCATGGGGTTTAATTATCTGGATTATTCCGTATTTTCCCCGCATCACCCTGAGCATGGCCAACATTGGGGAATCTTAGTGGTAGAATTAGGGGTCGGTATAACTGTCACTGGCGTAATAGTCTGTATTTATTATTGTTTTGCCAGTAGAACTCCTCATATTGATGATGCTGAGTGGTAAAGCAATGAATATTGATTACACATTTATAATGGGTCACCTAAATTACTGGCTGTTTATAATGTTGATGATGACCGGGTTATTTATTGTTATTTCCAGAGGAAACCTAATCAAGAAGATTGTTGGTTTAAATATTTTTCAGACTTCTGTATTCATGTTTTATATTTCAATTGGAAAAGTTGCCGGAGGCACTGCTCCAATATTTCCTATCGACATGAAAATTAATCCGGCAACTTTATATTCCAATCCACTTCCCCACGTTTTAATTCTTACAGCAATCGTTGTTGGTATTGCGACTACTGCTCTTGGATTAGCTTTAATTGTAAGAATTAGAGAGGCTTTTGGTACAATCGAGGATGAAGAAATTAGTTTGATCGAATCCAATGAGCAGAGGCTAGAAAGCCAAGAAAAGGTAATCGAAGAAAGTAATTAGTTTATGGAACAAATTTATTCTCATTTTCCTATACTTCAGGTTGTAATACCTCTAATATTAGCTCCTATTTGTGTTGTTATTGGACGAAGTACAATTTCTTGGCTACTTGCGTTTTTTGCTAGTTTAGCATCTTTTGTGATTGCTCTTTCTTTGTTATCCTCTGTCTCTGATGGGTCTGAAATAAGTTATCACATTGGTGGTTGGCCTCCACCTATTGGTATCGAGTATGTCGTAGATAGTGCTAACGCCTTCTTATTGGTATTAGTTTCCGGTATAAGTTCAATTGTACTATTATATGCTCGAGATCAGATAAAATTTGAAATAGAAAAAGAAAACCATACACTTTTTTACACATGCTATTTGCTATGTTTAACCGGGTTGCTTGGTGTTCTTATTACAGGAGACGTTTTCAATGTTTTCGTATTCCTAGAAATATCGTCTCTTTCCACTTATGTGTTGGTTGCCCAGGGGGCAAAAAAGGATAAGAGAGCACTTAAAGCCGCGTTTAATTATTTGATAATGGGAACAGTAGGCGCGACTTTTTTTGTTATTGGAGTTGGCTTTCTTTATATGGCAACCGGTTCTTTAAATATGGTCGACATTTATGAGCGTGTTGTTGATTTGGAAAGGTCAAGAACTCTAAGAGCTGGCTATGCTTTTATTGTCATTGGAATGGGCTTAAAGTTGGCGATGTTTCCAATGCACCTTTGGATGCCCGGTGCTTATACTTATGCCCCGTCGGTGGTAACCACCTTTTTGTCAGCTACGGCGACAAAAGTCTCTTTATACGTTTTAATTAAGTTTTCATTTTCTGTGTTTCATATTGAATTTGATTTTATTGAGCAAGTCTTTAAGTTTTTGATAATGCCGTTAGCAATTATTTCGATGTTTGCAATGTCGTTTGTTGCGGTTTTTCAAAAAGATACAAAACGAATGCTTGCGTATTCAAGTATCGCACAAATTGGATATATGCTTTTGGGAGTTAGTTTGCTAACTCAGCAGGGTTTGGCCGCAACTTTTGTAAACTTATTCAATCACGGTATTACCAAAGCAACACTTTTTATGAGCCTTGGCGTATTGACCTTGCATTCTGGGCGATCGTTTTTATCAGGTTTACAAGGCCATGGAAAAAAAATGCCGTGGATCAGTTCTTCATTTTTGATAGGAGGATTAAGTTTAGTAGGGATTCCGGGAACTGCTGGGTTCGTGAGTAAATGGATGTTAGTTCAGGCAACAATTGAGGCAGGTTTGCCATTAATAGCAGTTCTGATAATCATNTCATCNCTGATAGCGCTTGTTTATGTTTGGAAAGTTTTAGAATNCTTGTATTTTATGGATCCAGTGTCTGACACGGNAGTTGGAAAAGTATCTTTTCGNATTCTTATCCCNCTTTGGATTTTAAGTGGAAGTTGTATTTATTGGGGGATTGATCCNAGCCTGATTACNGGAACGAGTGAGGTTGCAGCTGGTAACCTTTTCAATAATTCAATTAGTTTAAATTAGGAAATAGAGTGGATAATACGCAGTTATTAATATTAAGTTCTATCGTAATGCCGTTTNTAGGTACTGCACTCAATATTATTTTTCATAAGTGGGAGAACTTACGGGATCTNCTCACACTAATTATCGCNATTTTTACTTTTGCTTTAGTNATATNTATATTGGTGANCTATAACAACGGNCAGAATTTTGATTTCTCTCTCATCACTGTAGTTTCTGGACTTGAAATAGCGTTTAAAGTTGAGCCTCTCGGGTTGCTTTTCGCTGTAGTCGCTTCTGGTTTGTGGATCGTTACACATCTTTACGCAATAGGATATATGCGCGGCAATAATGAAAAACATCGAGCGCGATTTTTTGCATGTTTTTCTATTGCCATNGGTACNGTATTAGGATTAGCGTTTTCAAAAAACTTATTCACGTTATTTATTTTCTATGAAATTCTGACACTCTCAACTTTTCCATTAGTCGCGCANAAAGGAACANCNGAGGCGATTCGTGGTGCCAAAACTTATTTGAAAATTTTACTTGGAACCTCGGTTGGNTTNCAGTTAATTGCGATNATATCAGTTTTTATTTTNGCTGGAACTCTGGATTTTACTCCTCAAGGCATCTTGGCTGGAAAAGTAACTAATTTTCAAGCTTCAATTTTACTNGCNCTATTTGCTTTTGGCATTGGAAAAGCTGCTTTAATGCCATTTCACAAGTGGTTACCAGCAGCGATGGTTGCTCCAACACCGGTAAGTGCTTTACTTCATGCTGTTGCTGTCGTAAAGGCAGGCGTTTTTACAATACTAAAAGTAGGAGTATATATTTTTGGTATAGATTTTTTAAAAGAAAGTGAATCGTCTAATTGGTTAATTTGGCTAGCAACGTTTTCAATTTTATCTGCTTCAATAGTCGCAATGACAAAAGATAATCTGAAGGCTCGGCTGGCATATTCAACTATCAGCCAACTCTCTTATATAACTCTTGGATTGGCTCTTGCTAATTCTCTCGGGGTATTGGGAGGGGCTCTTCANATCGCTACTCATGCCNTGGGAAAAATTACTTTGTTTATGTGTGCAGGGTCAATTTATGTTGCTACTCATCGTACAAATGTAAGCGAATTNGACGGCCTTGGCCGGATAATGCCAATTACTTTTGGAGCTTTTCTAGTTGGTGCTGTTTCTATAGTTGGTCTGCCTCCCTTTGGCGGATCGTGGTCAAAATGGTTACTGGTTTTAGGGGCAATAGAAGCCGATCAGATTTTAATCGTTGCTGCGTTTATGATCAGCTCACTTTTAAACGTGGCTTATCTTTTGCCGATAATAAGNAGGGCATTTTTCTCTCCNTCAATTCANANTAACTCAAATAATGGTTTNGGTATNCAGGAAGCNCCTCTATTNTGTTGGGCTCCGACTGTTTTNACTGCAATNAGNTGTTTANTTTTGTTTTTTTACTCAGGTTANGTNAATGATTTTCTTATTCCGATTACAAATTAGTTTGTGAGGTNAAAATGAAAGAGAATAATAAGTTNAAAGATAATNAAAGTCCGGTTGGATTTATTNTTTTTAAATGGCTTGATTACAAACATAGCTCNAGNATTATCATAGGAANTCTTNTAGTCCTATGNNTNGGTTNAGTTTTGTCTGATTTTNTTTATCACCGTTATGGTCATTTTGCTNTCGAAGCAGTTCCTGGTTTTTTTGCNGGTTANGGATTTGTNATGTTTTCTCTNATTATCGCAGGTGCAAGNNCATTACGATNTTTTCTNAAACGNGGTGAAGATTACTATGGCNATAAGGCAGTCGATAGCGAANTGACTGAAAGTGATCAGCATGGAGACGATCGGTAACATGGATCTAATTCAAATTCCCACTTCATATATCTTTTATCTNGCGGCTGTCGNTGCGTTTGTGTTTTNTCGATCTCATATGTTTCGATCAACTTTGTCCCTTATCGTTCCAATNATCGCTNTTCTACAGGTNTGGAATTTGGAAATCGGTAACTCTCACCAAGTAGAATTTTTTAATTTCCAGTTAGAATTAATGAGAGTTGACAAACTCTCAAAAGTTTTTGGTATAATTTTTTGTTTAGCTGCGTTTCTCGGTAATCTTTACGCTTGGCATGTAAAGGACGTTGTTCAGCAAATCGCTACCCTCTTTTATACGGGCTCAGCTATTGGGGCAGTTTTTGCTGGTGAATTAGTATCATTATTTTTTTATTGGGAAGGAACAGCNATAGCNTCAGTNTTNCTTATTTGGGCAAGGCGGACCGAAGCTGCTTACCACACCGGAATGCGATATTTGATTATTCAAATTGGGTCGGGCGTTATTCTTTTAGCTGGGCTTGCAATACAATTCAATAACACAGGCTCTATCGCGTTTGATCAGATGGAACTCGCAACACTGTCTTCTTGGCTTATCTTCATTTCTTTTGGAATTAAATGTGCATTTCCTTTTTTACATAATTGGCTTCAAGATTCCTATCCAGCTGCTACTGTCACTGGTACCGTAATTTTATCTTCGTTTACTACAAAGCTCGCGATATATGCTCTTGCTCGTTCATTTGCCGGTACAGAGATTTTAATATATATCGGCGCTATAATGACCTTGTTTCCTATTTTTTTCGCAGAGGTTGAAAATGACTTAAGGAGAGTTCTAGCCTACAGTTTAAATAATCAATTAGGATTTATGGTTGTTGGTATAGGTGTAGGAACCGAATTAGCAATTAACGGGACTGCTTCTCATGCCTTTGCTCATATACTTTATAAATCTTTATTATTTATGAGCGTTGGAGCAGTCTTGTTCAGAACTGGAACTTCAAAAGCATCTGAACTTGGCGGTTTATATCGAACTATGCCTTTAACGGCCTTATTCTGTTTAATNGGCGCNGCCTCTATTTCGGCATTTCCTTTATTTTCGGGCTTTGTAACGAAGTCACTTATTATGGACGCTACAGCCAAAGAACATTATCCAATTATTTGGGCAGTGCTTGTGTTTGCATCTGCNGGGGTGCTTTCTCATTCAGGGATAAAGATTCCATATTTTACGTTTTTTGCTCACGATAGCGGGTTGAGGCCGCGTGAAGCACCAGTAAATATGTTATTTGCAATGTTAATAACGGCCTTTTTATGTGTATTTTTAGGTATTTTCCCACACTTTTTATATGGTATTTTGCCCTATGAAGTTGACTACAAGCCCTATACTGTGTCACACGTTGTTGCCCAAATGCAGCTTCTCTGTTTTGCCCTTCTTGCGTTTACTGTTATTATGAAATTAGGTTTTCATCCTCCTGAAATCAGAGCTATTAATTTGGATACTGATTGGTTTTATAGAAAATTTATTCCAAATGTGCTTGTGGTAGTGAGAACAAGGTTAGGCTCGTTTTTAAAAAGCGTGTTCTCAGCTTTGGAAGACAGAATTCGATCTGCTGAAAGAGCTTTGTTCAATTTATTTGGACCGACAGCTAGCTTTGCGCGGGTTTTTACTAATGGTACGATGATTTTATGGATTGCAATTATTTTCATAGGTGCTTTGATTATTGTCCTATTTTGATACTATATAACTTTAAGTTTTCAAAAAATACTGTCACTAATACATTTTTTCTTTGTTTACTAGACCGATAGGGATCTGTCCGCGTCTTATTTTTAAAATACTTTGTGTTATCGTGTTTGCGGATGATTTGGGGCGCGTATGAGCCGCTATATGTGGGGTGACTGTTACACTTGGATGTGACCAATATTCGTGAGACGCTTTTAATGGTTCTTGTGAGAAAACATCAAGTGTTGCATATCGTATGTGTCCCGAGTCTAATGCGCTAATTAGTGCCCTATCATCAATTAAGTGACCTCTTCCAGGATTCAATATTATACTATTTTTGGGNAGCATTTTTAGTGTCTCGCTACCGAGGATATATTTTGTTTTAGGCGTTAACGGAAGTAATGTTATCAATATTTGGGCTGATTGAAGGACCTTGCTTAAATTTTCAAGCTTAAAATAGCTATTTACATTAGTTATAGTTTTTTCGCTTTCTGACCATCCATTTACGTTAAAACCGAGGTTAGATAGTGCTTNAGCGACTGCGCTACCGAGCCACCCTAATCCTAAAACCCCNATTGTTACCTCGTTCGCTAAGGGTGGTATAAAATTTGAACGCCAGACCCCATCTTGATTCTTAACGTGTATGTCTGTACCCAAATGGTGCCGGAGCACGTGAGCAAGACACCATTCAACCATACCTTGCTTCATACCGGCATCTACTAGTCGTATCAATGGCTGCTTCAATGTTTTATTTGTAATGAGATCTTCAACACCGGCCCATAAACTTAAGATTGCTTTACAATTTTCAAAACGAGAAAAGTCTTTCAGTCCACTGTTTGGTTCATAGATAATAAACTCAATATCAGAGTTATTGGTTTCAAGATCGGTTACAATTTCTTCAAANATTAGGTTGTTTTGTGCAAAAGCATTCTTAAAATGCTCTTGGTATTTACGCCAATTATTAGATGCAAACAATATTGACATTAATTTTTATGCCTTAATCTGTGAACATGCGCACTCTGCATCAAGCCAAAGCTGGCTAATAAAACTAACATTGCTGATCCACCATACGAAATCAGAGGCAAGGGCACTCCAACAACGGGAGCTAGTCCCATTACCATTGCAATGTTAATAGCAAAATATGAAAAGAAATTTACAGTTAATCCGGCCGTTAAAAGTGAACCAAATCTACTTTTATTCGTNATTGCTGAGATCATTGAAAAGACAATTATTAAGCCGTAGATCATTAATAAACTTATTGCCCCAAGAAAGCCAAATTCCTCTGCGAGTGTTGTAAATATAAAATCAGTATGATTTCGAGGTAAAAAATTTAATTGACTTTGAGTTCCTTGCATAAAGCCGCGACCTGTAAAGCCGCCAGAACCAAGAGCGATTTTTGACTGAGTGATATGATATCCTGATCCCAACGGATCAAGTGATGGATCGAGAAAAGTGTCAATTCTCCGAAATTGGTAATCTGTNAAGAATTGCCATGGTTTACCGCGACTTATCCAAATAATGGAGATCATACTTGGAACGAGACTGAAAATTGCGATAAAATACCACCAACTCACTCCCGCCAAAAACATTACTGAAATGCCAATAAATGCAATGAGCAGGCCTGTTCCAAGATCTGGTTGAATAATGACTAAATATGTTGGAAGTAAAATAAAGAGAGCGGGTAGTGCAACCCAGAAAATGTGTGAGATTCTTTCTGGCTTTAACCAATCGTAGTAAGCTGCTAGAAACATAACTAATGATAATTTAACTAATTCTGAGGGTTGCAATGTGACGAATTTTAAATCGAGCCAACGCTGTGCACCGCCACCGCTCACGCCAAACTGGAGTACAGCGATTAAAAGCAATACTGAGATAAAATAAGCCGTAAAAGAGATTTTATTCCAAAAATTGATGTGAACCAGACTAAAAAGAATTATAATAAAGAAGCCAATACCAAATCTAATTATCTGGGGCTTTGCCCAAGGATTTAGATTACCTTCTGCAACAGAATAGAGTATCAAGAAACCAAAATTTGAAACAGTAATTATTAGTAGCAAAACAGGCCAGTTCAGGTAAAGAATTTTCCTAATTCCATTGGGTAGCTCATAATACGACTGCTTACTTGATATCATGTTCTGGTTCCAGATCTATCAAAATTATTTTTTTTAATTTTTATACCATTAATATCTTTAAATTCATTTAGTCTCGAACGAATTTCTAAACGCTGATCTTCAGGGTATGCTGTTAATGCTGGTAACCCGTCATACAGTGCATGAAGTATTATATCACGTGCTATAGGGGCAGCAACTGAGGACCCACTGCCGCCATGTTCCACGATCACTGAAATCGCATACTTAGGATTCTNTACTGGTGCATAGCCTGTGAAAAGTGCNTGATCTCTTTTTCTCCACGGTAGGTCTTCATTCTTTTTTACACCTTTTTCCCGCTCTTCTTTAGTTATTCGTCGTACTTGAGCAGTCCCTGTTTTCCCTGCAAGTTGGAATTTTGGATCGATGATCCGAGACTTGTAAGCTGTTCCATCAATATCATTAACTGCACCATTCATACCGTCTCGGATTCCTAAAAAAGTTGATTTTCTAAAGGCTAAATCGCTTGGCTTAGGTATTGGTATTATTTTNCCACCTTTTGCGTTGATTAGTCTTGGTACGATCTTTTTNCCACTGGCTATGCGAGCGGTCATAACGGCAACTTGCATAGGCGTGGTTAANATGTATCCTTGACCAATGCCGGCATTTAACGTATCTCCGAGCAACCACCGCTCATTATAAACTGACTTTTTCCATTCTTTATCAGGGATAAGCCCTCTTGATACTGCTGATACTGGGAGACCAAAAGTACTTGANAGACCGAAAGCTTTNGCAGTTCGAGCTATTGCATTTATTCCAACNCGCTGNGCAATGTCATAAAAGTAAACGTCGCATGAACGCTTCAAGCCTTTATTAAGATTAATATTCCCATGTCCCGAACTTAACCAACAATGATGTTTGCTTGCAGTTGTTTCATATAGGCCACTACAAAAAATTTCCTCATGGTCTGATATAATTTGCTTTTCTAACGCTGTAATTGCTACGATCATTTTAAATAATGAACCGGGGGGATATGCATCAGAAACTGATTTATTTGATAATGGTCTNTTCACGTCATCTAGCAGCCTAGTCCATTCTTTAGTGGATATACCATTGACCAGGGTATTGGGGTTGAAGCTGGGAGTTGATGACATCGCTATTATATTGCCAGTTTTTATTTCGAGGACTACCGCTGAAGCACTCAATCCCTTCATTCGCGCCATTGAAAATTTTTGCAAACCGGTATTGATTGTTACTTGAATATCAAGGCCTGATTTCGANTCATTTCNATCAAGTTCTCGCATGATTCGACCNCGCGCGTTAACCTCGCTTTTACTAACGCCAGCGGTTCCCATGAGCTCTGCATTTAGTTCTCTTTCGATGCCCGTCTTACCAATTTGAAAATCCGGCATTTGAAATAACGGATTTGTTTCTGATAACCTTTCTTTATCTTTCTTGGAAATTGGGCCAACGTATCCTACAATATGAGCTAATGCTTCGTTTTCTTTGTATGCTCGTGATGATCCAACCTCTGGAACGAGTCCAGGAAGAGATGGAAGGTTAGCCGCAACTTTTGCGAATTGTTCCCAGGAAATATCTTCAACCACTGTTACTGGTACGAAAGCTCTAAATTTTTTTATATCTTTTTCAATCAGGTCGCGTTTTTCTTTTGAAATAGGAATTAATTTTGAAAGATCGGTAAGAACTTTTTTAATATCGCCAGCGTCCTCTCTGATTATGACTACTCGATAGTTCTGCTGATTATTTGCAATTAATTTTCCAGTTTTATCAAAGATTAGTCCTCTTTGTGGTGGTAAAATTCTTATATTGACTCGATTTTCTTCTGCTAATAGCCGATATCTTTCAGTATCCTCTATTTGTAATTTTCGAATTCGCCAACTAAGCACTCCTATAACCGTTATCTGACTCGCAAGAAGAAAAACACTTCTTCTTGTAAACTTTTTTGTAGTATCTAACTGTGAAAATTTCTTGAGGTTGGATTGAACCATTTCTATCTACTTTTGTATTGCCGTAACTCTGGTGATTACAGTAATAAACAAAGTTATTAAAGGATACACCAATAAAGTGAGTAAAATATAATTAATAATCTGACCTAGCGGTAAACTAGGAATTACGGTAAAAAATTTTGTAACCTCTTGAGCTGTTACGGTAACCACCAAAATAGAACCTACGTAGAGGAACTCCTCAATAAGGCCAATTTTTTCTCTAACCTTATTGATCCAGCGGATGAATTCAGAAGCGAGTACAATAGTTAAAGTAGTCAACCCAATTGGACGATACCAGAGAAAGTCTGCAAGAAGCGATACAAAAAGGATCGAAATTAATGGAACATTTTGAGGTCGCCTGATCAAAAAAATGAAAATAAAACAGAATAAGAAATCAGCAGAGGTATCTAATGGTAGCCTTAGGTTTATTGGAGCTAACGAAGAGACTACCAATAAAGTACCAAAAAAAAGAAAAGAGGCAGTGGTTAGAAGAGATTTGTAGTAATGCATCAGTTGCTCCAAGATTTCTTTCAAAGAAGTACTATTTTAAAATTAAAGAGCCTGGCTTTTTCAAATTGTCCACAGTATTTTTAAATAAAATCCTTAGGTAGTTCAGCTCCTCAAGTTCCGCTGCCAAATTTACTCGTAACTGACCTGATGTGTCTAAGACAATAGTTCCAATGAGTAGGTCTTTTGGAAAAACTTTACCCTCTCCAGAAGTGAAGACTCTCATTCCAGGGCGTATAGCTCGTTTGTCTTCAAGAAAATTAAGAATTGGGTTCAGCGAATTATCACCATTAAGAAGAGCACTTTTTCCAGTTTTTTGAACCACTACAGGAATAGAGGAGCTGACATCCGTTAACAAAATTACTCGTGATGTATTTTGACCAACACCAGAGACTCTCCCAACTAATCCAAGACCACCAATAGCTGCTGCTCCGTCTTGAACTCCGTCTTGCGAGCCAATATTTAAGAGAACTGATTGATTGAATGGGCTCCCACTATCTGCCACAACTTGGCCAGTGACCCAATTGATTGTTAGGTCTAATTTTACATTATTTAAAAGGCTTAGCTGAGCATTTTTTTGCTCAAGCTGAAGCGCGGCTTCCTTCCAACCTTCCATTTTTTGCAATTCGTTTTTGAGGTCTTGGTTTTGCTGATATAGTTTTGTGTAGGATTTAAAGTCAGATAAAATTTGATAACTGATGGTTATTGGTTTCAAAAGAAAATTTGTTTTTGGAAGAATTTCATCGGTTAATGCATTCCGAAATCGTTCTAGTCTTTGGTTCTCAACTCTCCAAAGCCCAAAAAGAGAAACGAGACCAATTATCAATCCAATCAGTAAAAATCTTCTTACGGCTTTCCAGGCCGCATCTTGCTCGCGTGCCAATATTAACTTCCTTTAGACTTAATATTTTTCTTGTGGATCAATTTCTAGCCATAGTCGATGACGTGCGCTAGCTGTCTTTCAAATTCCAAGGATTTGCCAGTTCCCAAGGCAACGCAATTTAAGGATTCATCTGCGATAGAAATTGCTAATCCCGTTTGTTCACGTAATGCTAAGTCTAGATCTCCAAGTAGCGCTCCGCCACCGGTGAGCATCACGCCTCTGTCAACTATGTCAGCGGCTAGATCTGGGGGGGTACTTTCCAGGGCAGTCATCACTGCTTCACAAATTTGTTGGACTGGTTCGGACAGAGCCTCGGCTACTTGAGCTTGAGTAACTTCAGTTTCTTTAGGTACTCCTCCTAATAGGTCACGTCCTCTGATATCCATCGAGGCACCTCTCCCATCTTCAGGCATCCTAGCCGTGCCAATTTGAGTTTTTATTCTTTCTGAAGTAGCCTCTCCAACTAATAAGTTATGTTGTCGCCGTAGATAAGAGATTATGCCTTCATCCATTCGATCTCCACCAACTCTTACCGACCGTGCATATACTATGTCGCCTAAACTTAATACGGCTACTTCTGTTGTTCCACCACCAATATCAACAACCATGGAACCTGTTGGATCAGTTATTGGCATGCCAGCGCCGATAGCTGCGGCTATTGGTTCAGCGATTAAACCCGCTTTTCGTGCTCCTGCAGAAAGAACAGACTCTCTGATAGCTCGCTTTTCCACTGGTGTTGCTCCGTGAGGAACACAAACGATAATTTTTGGTTTTGCAATATTTCCTCGCTTGTGAATTTTTCTTATAAAATATTTTATCATTTCTTCAGCTACATCAAAGTCGGCGATCACTCCATCTCTCATTGGTCGAATAGCCTCTATTGACCCAGGGGTTCTTCCAAGCATCAGCTTGGCGTCCTCCCCAACTGCTAATACTTGCTTCTTTCCATCTCGAAGATGGTATGCCACTACTGACGGTTCATTAAGAACAATTCCTTTTCCACGAACATAAACTAAGGTGTTTGCAGTTCCTAAGTCGATGGCCATATCTGGTGAAAAAAAACTACTTATAGTTCCAAACATTTTTATTTCTCATTTCTAAATTTTTCACAAAGCACCGGTTATGACATTTTATTCAGCGAATAGCAATTATTCCTTTTTTTTTCAATTACTAATATCATATTAAATCTGGTTGTGTCTGGTTTGGCGCTTTTTTTTCTCTTCTGACAATAAGTTTATTGAGTGCATTAATGTAAGCTTTTGCACTCGCAACAACGGTATCAGTATCTGATGACTGACCAGTAGTTATTTTCCCACTCTCTTCTAATCTTACCGAAACAGTTGCTTGTGCGTCAGTTCCCTCTGTAACCGCATGAACTTGATATAGCTGAAGACTTGATTCATTTGGAAATAGATTTTTTATCGCTTTAAAGACAGCATCAACCGGTCCATCACCAACTGATGTTGTTTGCAAAGTTTCATTATCAACTTGGAGAACCAGTTTTGCCTCTTGAGGGTTTTCTGTTCCGCAACTGACTTCGAGTTTTTCCAATCTAATAAAATCATTTGCTTCATTAGTGGCGGTATCCGACATCAAAGCAATTAAGTCATCATCGAACACTTCTTTTTTTCGATCAGCAAGCTCTTTAAATCTGATAAATAAATCCTTGAGTTTATTATCTCCAATTTTATACCCAAGGTCTTCAAGTTTTTTTCGAAGTGCAGCTCGGCCAGAATGCTTACCCATCACTAAATTAGAATCGGTTAGACCGATATCTTCGGGACTCATTATTTCAAACGATCCTGAGTGTTTGAGCATTCCATCTTGATGAATTCCACTTTCGTGTGCAAATGCGTTTTTCCCAACTATTGCTTTATTGAATTGTACTGGAAACCCGGAAACTGTCGCCACAAGACGACTAGCAGACATTAATCTTTTTGTATCGATGTTGGTGTAGAAAGGAAAAATATCATTTCGAACTTTCATTGCCATTACTACTTCTTCTAACGCAGTATTTCCTGCCCTTTCACCCAATCCGTTTATCGTACATTCTATTTGACGTGCTCCTGCCTCGACGGCAGAAAGTGCATTAGCTGTTGCCATACCCAAGTCGTTGTGACAGTGAGTGGCGATCACAATCTGATCTATATTGGGCACTCTATTTCTTAACATATTGATTATTTTTGCGCTTTCGCCTGGTGCGGTGTATCCCACAGTATCAGGAATATTGATGGTCGATGCGCCAGATTTTATGGCAATCTCAACTACGCTACAAAGAAAGTCTTCTTCTGTTCTTGTAGCATCCATTGGAGACCATTGGACATCAGCGCACAAATTTCGTGCATGAGCTACGGTTGTTTGAATTTTTTCGAGGACTTCATTTTTATCAAGTCTAACTTGGTATTTTCGATGTATCGGAGACGTTCCAATGAAAGTATGTATTCTGGGTGATTTAGCATTTTTTACAGCGCCCCAGCATCTATCAATATCGTTTATGTTTGCTCGTGCTAAACCACAAATTATTGCATTTTCTGTATTTTTTGCAATTTGGGCAACTGCTTCAAAATCGCCTTCCGAAGCGATTGGAAAACCCGCTTCAATTATATCTACCTTCATATCGTCTAAAAGTGCGGCAATCTCAAGTTTTTCAGGCAACGACATTGTAGCTCCGGGACTTTGTTCCCCATCTCTCAATGTTGTATCAAATACGAGTACTCTTGCATTACTTTCTGTCATATTATTTTCTCTCAGACTCTGTAAGTCGGTTTACCCAATACTTATAAATTAGTTTTCCATAGCATTTAATAATCTTGATTTTGTTTTCACATACGCTACGTAAATCCCAGTAAATCAGTACCTAGACCATTATACATAGTCTTAAGCTATCGAAAAGGGCATATTTGTAAGTAAATAAAAAATCAACACCTAGATAAAAAATTGTAGAGGCGAGTGTCTCTACCTACATAAGCGAAATAATTTGATTTTATAAAAAAAGGAAATTGGGGTGGAAAATAATAATTTATTCTTGAACGCGAGTTGTAGGACTTTGATCATTGGCTCGTCAGGAGCTATCGGTGGTGCGCTGGTAGATAACTTAAAGAAAACAGTGGGACCAAAAAATGTTGTTACCTTGAGCAGGACTGAAAACGGATTAGATTTCATGAATCCTGAGACTATTTCGATGAGCTCACGTCAACAGGACGGTTTGTTCAATCTTATAGTGGATGCTACTGGATCATTAAGGATTGATAATGTTGGTCCGGAAAAGAGCCTGTCGATGGTGGAGTACGAAACAATGCTGGCTCAATTTAAAGTTAATACAATTGGACCTGCCCTTTTAATAAAGAATTTTATGAAATTCTTGCCAAGAAAAGGTAAGGTGGTTTTTGCCACTTTGTCTGCTAGAGTGGGTTCAATTGAGGATAATCGATTGGGAGGGTGGATTTCCTACCGGGCTTCAAAGGCTGGATTGAACCAGATTGTTAAGACCGCCTCAATCGAAGCTTCTCGGAAAAATCCACACTCTGTTTTTTTAGCAATCCATCCAGGCACAGTGCTTAGCAAGCTTACAGAACCTTATTTAGGTAATAAAAGTTTTGTTGTTCCTGATGAAGCTGCCAAAAATATTTTGCGAGTAATTGAGCAAATAGATCACAGTGATACTGGTGGATTTTTTTCTTTTGACGGTAGTAAAGTACCTTATTGAGGATTTTGTTTCTGCCCATCGACCCAATTACCATCATACTCCTCGCCGTTAGCATATCGCATTTTACCAATGCCATCGCGTTGGCCCTTTTTAAAGTATCCTTCGTATATATCCCCATTTGGGTAGATTGCCTTACCCCTTCCATCAATTTCTCCGGCAACCCAATGTCCTGAATAGTTGAATCCGTCAGGCATTATAATTTTTCCATCACCGTGTCTTTCTCCATTTCGAAAATTACCGTCGTAGACCGTACCATCAGGATATTTAGAAATACCTTTACCGTCCGGACTACCTTCTTTCCAACTTCCGGAGTATGAATACCCGTCACTATATGTCATTGTTCCTTCACCATGATTTTTGGCATTTTTAAATTCACCAACGTAGACCAAGCCGTTTGCGTAATGCGCTTCCCCTGAGCCTTCGATTGTTCCGTTGTTCCAATTTCCTTCATAAAAGCCTCCATCAGGGTATATGATTTTACCAGTCCCGTGAGCATTATCATTGAGAAAAGTTCCTAGGTAGATTGACCCATCTGAAAAAGTGATCTTTCCTTCTCCCTCCATTCTCCCATTTTTCCACTGACCCTCGTATGAATGTCCTGTTTTACCAGTGAAAATTCCTTGACCATCACGCTTATCATCTTTGAAATAGCCATCATAAATATCTCCTGAAGCATAATAAGTAGTTCCTTTTCCATTACGTTTACCCGCTATCATATTGCCTTCAAATCTATCACCATTTGTTTGTTGGATTTTAACAGAACCTTTGATCTCTCCCTTTTTCCAGGAGCCCTCAATTGTCAGACCATCACTAAAAGTTAATTTGCCATTTCCGTCTTGGAGACCGTTTTCGAATTTTCCCTCATATTGAGAACCATCAATATATAATATTTTTCCATGACCATTTTTCTCATCGTTTTTCCATTCGCCGGAGTAAAAATGATTGTTGAGCCCCTTCAGCTCCCCAAATCCGGACCGCTTGCCATTTTTGAAATTTCCTGAATATGTATCTCCGTTGGAGTAGACTATCGTCCCATAACCATGAAAATTTCCATCCTCCCAATCTCCGTCATACGAGCCACCATCCAAAAATACTAGCTTTCCGGTTCCACTTGGTTTGCTGCTCTTGAAGCTTCCTGTATAGATTGAGCCGTCACTATATTTTGCAGTTCCAATACCTTCAATAACTCCATTGACCCACTGTCCTGAATATTCGTAACCATCAGCGCTTGTATACTTGCCAGTGCCGTGCTGTTTTCCGTCAAGAAACTCACCTTCGTAAATTCCACCATTACTGTATTGTTTAATTTGCACATCACTGGCCATAACGATCTGATTAGTCAGGACGAGAGTGACTATGATGATTGAGTAAAATGAGTTAATATTGGCACGCATTATAATATTACCTTTGCTGAGTCTATTTCTCATTTAAAACTTTAGTCAAATAATCTATTTAGATCTAGTGCATTGTCTATTAAAAAAACAACTATTTTTTTAATAGAGATTTACTAAGCTACCGTGAATAAAAAAATGTTTTGAAACTTGATTTGATGTATCATCGCGGCTAAACGTTATTAAAAGGTATCTTTCTTTCATTTTGCACTTTGATCGGAGTCGAGGAATTTGATTGAGCACCCATAGTAAGGTATTATTTCAGTGAAACAGCATTTCTATTTAATGATTGCTCAATTTAATCCAAGCCTTGGTGATTTGGAGTCCAATTTTCGAAAAATTATGGAATTCCATAGTCGAGCTGTAACGAAAAAGGTAGACCTCCTTGCGTTTCCTGAGATGAGTTTGACGGGTTATCAGGTGCAAGACTTAATTTTAAAACCAGCGTTTATTTTAGAAGTTAATGAGATAATTCGGCGCTTGGCATCGGCTTGTTCTAGTGGGGTTCCGACCTTAATCGGAGCGCCAGTATGTGAGAATGGAAAAATTTATAACGCATACGTTTTAATTAATAATGGTAGTCACTCAATAGTTTCTAGAAAGCATCATCTTCCAAACACAAACGTTTTTGACGAGAAACGAGTTTTTGAATCTGGGCCAATTTCTGGTCCATTTGAAATTTCTGGTGTGAAAATTGGCAGTCCAATTTGTGAAGATTTGTGGTTTGAAGACGTTGCAGAGACCATGGTCGAAAGTGGCGCTGATTTATTGCTTTCGCCAAATGGTTCTCCGTATTCTAGAAAAAAGATAGATAGTCGAACCCAAGTAGCCGTCAAAAGATCGTTAGAAACGGGAGTTCCAATTATTTATCTCAACATGATAGGCGGTCAGGATGACTTGGTTTATGATGGTGCTAGTTTTGTATTGAATCCTGGCGGGAAATTAGCTGTCAGCCTTCCTCAGTTTGATGAGTGTGAAGAAGTGATTAGATTTGCTTTTGTTGATAATGGTTGGATCGCGGAGCCAGGCATTAAAAGTGTTTATGGAAATACACTTGCTCAAGATTATCGAGCAATGGTCGAGTCGGTCAAAGAATACACGAGAAAGAGTGGATTTTCAAAAGTTGTTTTGGGCCTCTCAGGCGGTATTGATAGTGCTTTGGTCGCTGTCATAGCTACAGACGCAATGGGGCCTCAAAATGTTTTGTGTGTCCGACTTCCATCACAATTTTCTTCTGAGGGGTCACTTAGTGACGCAGCACTTTTGATTGAAAACTTGAATTGTCTTGAGAAAACAATATCGATTGAGCCTGCAAACCAGGTCGTTAACGAAAGTTTAGCTTGTGCGTTTGATGGGTATAGCCAAGATTTGACTGAAGAAAATATTCAATCACGGTTACGAGGTGTAATCCTGATGGCTCTATCAAATAAATTTAGTATGATGCTTCTTACGACAGGAAATAAGTCAGAGGTTGCGGTTGGTTATTCGACCATTTATGGTGATATGGCGGGCGGTTACAATCCAATCAAAGATTTATATAAAACTCGTGTTGTAGAAACTTGCTTGTGGAGAAACGATTTTTATGAGAACTGGATGCAGGGCCCAAAAGGTGAGATTATTCCACAATCGATAATAGACAAGCCGCCGTCAGCTGAGCTTAGGTTACACCAACGGGACGATGAAAGTCTTCCACCCTATGATGTTCTTGATGGTATATTAGTTGGTCTTATTGATAATGATTTGGCGGTAAAAGAGCTTGTTGCTCAAGGCTATGAAAAAAAAATGATAAAACAGATTGAGGACTTGATATATCGATCAGAATACAAGCGATTTCAAGCTGCCCCGGGACCAAACCTTACAGACCGCGCATTGTGGTCTGGTAGACGATACCCTTTAGTTCAAAGATGGCGAGATAAGTCATGAAGTTTGTAACTAGATTTGCTCCATCGCCGACGGGCTATTTACATGTTGGGAATTTGCGAACTGCCATTTTTAATTTTGTATTAGCAAAAAAGTCAGGAGGGAAATTTATTCTACGATTAGATGATACTGATAAAGTGCGCTCGTCCGAGAAATTTTCAGATCAGATAAAGCGAGATCTCGAGTGGCTTGGTTTTGAGTGGGATAGTTGCGAAAAACAGTCTAATAGAATTCCAGTTTATGAGTCTATTACAGACAGATTACGAGAAAGTGGTCATCTTTACGAATGCTTCGAAACACAGGAGGACTTGGAATTTAAACGACGTAAGCAGCTTAGTTTGGGAAGACCTCCGGTCTATGATAGGGCCTCATTAATGTTAACCTCCGTTCAAAAAGAGCGATTAAGGGAGGAGAGGAAGAGCTACTGGCGATTCAAATTAGATCCGGTGAGGGTTGAGTGGAGCGATGGTGTTTTGGGATCAGTGTCAATTGATGCCGCGTCTGTATCTGATCCCGTGCTAATTCGAGCTGATGGACAATTCCTTTACACGTTGGCATCGGTGGTCGACGATTGTGAATTCGACATTAATTATGTGATCAGAGGCAGTGATCATCTAACAAATACTGCAACTCAAGTACAACTTTTCCGTGCATTAGCCTCTACTACCCCATTTTTTGCGCATCACTCTCTTCTTGTCGGGCCAAAATCAGAACCGCTATCGAAGCGTATGAATAATTTATCCATAAAGGATTTAAGAGAAAATGGAATTGAATCAAAGGCACTTTTTAATTTTATGGCAGGTTTAGGAGGTCAAAAATCTTTAGAATCCGGGACCAAATTCCGGGAAATTTTGGATACTTTTAATCTTAATAATTTTGGATCTGCTCCAACTAAATTTGATTTAAATATATTATCAATTTTTTCTCAAAAATGTTTGATGAGGTTACCATTGGGTCAGATAGAGAGTGATTTGCGTCTACTTAAGATCCCAAAAAATTTGCAATTAGATTTTTGGGAAATGGCGCGAGAAAATATTTCAGTACGAGCGGATTTAGCTAATTTGTGGGAGCTTTGTGTCAATGGCGCTGAGCCGGTAATAGTACCAGAAGATCAAGATTTTATTTCTATATGTAAGAGCTTGATGCCGCCGGTTCCACGAGATAAGAATAGTTGGTTAGCTTGGACCAACGCTATTAAGAAAGAGACCTCCCGTTCGGGTAAAGGTTTGTTTCTACCACTTAGAAAAGCCTTGACGGGTAAGGATAAAGGTCCAGATATGAACAAGTTATTCCCACTCATGCAGAAAGTTCATTTTTAATATATAGAGTTAACGACTAAACTTTTTGTATTTAATTCTTTTTGGCTCCAAAGAAGCAACTCCTAACCGTCGGAGTTTATCTGCCTCAAAGTCAGCGAAATTTCCTTCAAACCAATCTACTTGGCTGTTTCCCTCGAATGACAAAATGTGAGTACAAAGCCGGTCAAGGAAAAACCTATCGTGGCTTATGATCATCGCACAACCTGCAAAATCTAATAACGCCTCTTCAAGCGCCCTAAGCGTTTCTACGTCTAGATCATTAGTTGGCTCGTCTAACAAAAGTACATTCCCACCTTCTTTTAGAAGTTTAGCCATGTGAACTCTATTCCGCTCGCCACCAGATAATAATTTTACTTTTTTTTGTTGATCACCGCCTTTGAAATTGAATGAACTGCAATAAGCTCGTGAATTTACTTCTACGTCACCAAGTTTAATCACATCAAGGCTATTAGCGATTTCGTCCCATATTGTGTTTTCGCCCGAAAGGTTGTCCCTCGATTGATCGACGTAGGATAATTGAACAGTTTCTCCAATCTCAATCGCACCACTGTCAGGCTTTTCTTGCCCTGTCAATATCTTAAATAGGGTTGATTTCCCAGAACCGTTAGGCCCAATTACGCCAATTATTCCGCCTGGAGGTAGAGAAAAAGATAGATTATCTATAAGGAGGTTATCTCCATAGGCTTTTGTTACATTAGTTGCATTGATTACTTTTGAACCTAACCTATTACCATTAGGAATAATTATTTGTGCTGTAGCCAGTTTTTCTTGGTCAGATCGAGATAACATTTCATTGTATGAATTTATTCTTGCCTTTTGTTTAGTTTGACGAGCCTTTGCTCCCTGCCGAATCCATTTAAGCTCATATTCTAACAACCTTTGTCGAGATTTATCTTCGCGGGACTCTTGTTGCATTCTTATAGCTTTTTTTTCTAACCAGTTTGAATAATTACCTTCATGAGGTATCCCTTTTCCTCGATCTAATTCAAGTATCCATCCAGTAATTTCATCCAGAAAATATCGGTCATGCGTGACTAAGAGAATGGTTCCACGATAGTCTATTAGATGTTGTTGCAACCATGAAATTGTTTCTGCATCTAAATGGTTTGTAGGTTCGTCTAAAAGAAGCATATCCGGCGATTGCAATAATAGTTTACAAAGTGCTACACGGCGTTTTTCTCCGCCTGATAATTCTGAAATAGCTGCGTGATCTGCTGGACAACGGAGTGCTTCCATTGCAACGTCAATTTTACTGTCCAAGTCCCATAAATCCTCAGAGTCGATTTGATCTTGGAGAATTGTCATCTCTTGCATTAAATCTTCAGAGTAATCTTCCCCTAGCTTTAAAGCTATTGAATTAAATTGCTCCAAGAGAGACTTTTTTTCAGATACTCCCTCTATAATATTCTCCCGAACAGTTTTTTGTTTGTCCAACTTAGGTTCTTGCGGTAAGTATCCAATCGAGATGTCTCTGGCTGCCCAAGCGTCGCCAGTGAAGTCTTTGTCTAAGCCAGCAATTATTTTCATCAGGGATGATTTCCCCGCGCCGTTAATTCCAACTACACCAATTTTTACTCCGGGTAAAAATGATAAGTGAATATTTTCAAAACATTTTTTTCCACCTAAGAATGCCTTTGAAACATTTTCCATGTGGTAAATATATTTATTAGCTGCCATATTTTCCTCACAAGTTTAAGCTATAATCTGATGTACTTCGATAGCAATTAAATCGCAATAAAGATCTTTAGTTTAAGTAATATACTATTGACAGATGTTTCTATAAACGCAAAGACTGGGGGCTGTAATTTTACTTTCTCCTTTGATCTTGAATATAATATTATGGTTACTGTGCAAAAACAAATGATGTTAGAGGGAACGACGGTTGGATTACTTGGCGGTTCTTTTAATCCACCCCACGTCGGTCATGTTCATATTACTGATCAAGCGTTTCGCGCTTTCAATTTGCAGAAGATTTGGTGGTTGGTGAGTCCTGGAAACCCCTTGAAACCAATCAGCCCAGAGTCGATTGATATTAGAGTAAATAATTGCAAAAAAATTACTCGGGACTCACGAGTGTTTGTTTCGGATATTGAGTATCGATTCAAAACTAATTTTACTGCGGAAACTTTACGGAAGCTTTACAAATTTTATCCACGTATACGTTTTGTCTGGTTGATGGGCGCTGATAACCTTGTAAACTTTCACAAGTGGGATCAATGGTCATGGATTATGGAGAACATTCCAGTAGGGGTGATGGCTAGACCTGGAGAGCAAGTTAAAGCTGGGCTATCACAAACTGCTTTTAGATACCGAAGATTTCGTGTGAAAGCAACGAGTGCAGCATCCATACCAATGATGAAAGCCCCAGCTTGGTCAATTCTGGGTGGCCCAATGAGAAATATCTCATCCTCTCAGATACGGTCCGGTATTTTTACGGGATGAAAGTATTAAATGGTTTATCTCGACGGTGTCTGTTGCAGGCGTTAGCGTTAATAGCTTCTAGTTATCCATTTAAGTTATTCGCCAGTTCTGGAAGTTATCTTGGTGAATTGGTCAATGACAGAAACCTAGGGCAGCAAACGACAGCAGTTTTGTTTGACTTAGGCTCCAATAAAATTTTGGAGAGTCATAATAAGGATCTTCGATTACCACTGGCCTCGGTTACTAAAGCCGTTACTGCAGTCTATGCTATGGAAGTAGTCGGCGCTCAACATACGTTCGCTACCAAGCTTTTTACAGATGGCTCAGTACAAAATGGTAGGCTTGACGGAAATCTTTACTTGATCGGGGGTGCTGATCCATCATTGTCTACTAGCCATCTTTATAATTTTGTTGAAGCTTTAAAGAACAAAGGAATTTTAGATATTTCGGGTAGTTTTTTTTATTACAGTGAAGTTATACCAGAATTTTTGACGATTGACCCGTCGCAACTTCCTGAGGCAAGTTTTAATCCTGGGTTTTCAGGCTTGAATTTGAATAGCAATAAAGTCATATTTTCTTGGCTAAAAAAGGGTAAGGATTATAAGCTAACTTTAAAGGCGCGGTCGTTAAATTCACAAGCGGTGATTAATAACATTACAATTGTTGAAAAAAAACAAACTAGTTCTCTTTTTAACTACAGTTTAGAGAAAAAATTGCGTATCGAAAAGTGGGTAGTATCAAAAAATATCCTTGGAAAAAAAGGTGCCCGGTGGCTTCCGGTTAGGTTTGCTTCTACTCATGCCAGTTCCGTGCTTTATTATTTATTTTCTAAAAGTGGCATAACTGTGAGACCGCCAGAGCGATTGACGAAAAAAGTCTCAGGATTACAACTATTGCACAGACACAAATCCATTGATTTGTCACTGATTTTGAAGGAAATGCTTGATAAATCGACCAATGTCACTGCTGAAATTATTGGAGTATTTGCAGCCAATTTTTGGGGCCTGAAGACACCAGAAATTGTTTCATCTGGAAAGATAATGAGTAAATGGTTTAATTTTGTTTCTAAAACAGATGACAGTATCTTTTTTAATCATTCTGGATTAACAACACAAAGTCGAGTTTCAGGTGCAGATTTTACAAAATTTTTAAGTCGAACAGAGACTTCAGAAGTATTAGTCCAACTGTTGAAAGAACAAAGGGTTTATGGCACCCATGAAAAAGAAATACGCGAGGCAAACGTAAAGGTTCTAGCAAAAACTGGTACGATGCATTTTAACAGAGGTTTAGCGGGATATATAATGAAGGATGAAATTCCTAGGGCAGTCTTTGCCATATTTTCAGCGGATCTTCAAAAAAAACAAACGTCAGAAAATGGTCTAGAGTTATCAAATCCACCAGGCCATAAATCTTGGTTGCTTAACGCTAAACATCTTGAAAATAGTGTTGTTGCGCATTGGGCCAAATTATATTTATAATTTTTTATATTTTTTGGTGTCTTGCTCTTGCGCCGCGTTCAATTGCAGCTGCGTTCAGTCTATCAATATTTAATTCGTATCGGATCTCTTTTAACATTTGAAGCTCTAGCTCTAACAACCTTCCGTCACACGCTGCAACATCGCATGCTAATGCGTAAGCCGTTTCATATAAATTCTCGGGTAAAGCGTGTTTTACGAGGCCAAAAAGAGCATCTAAGCCGTCTTCTTCTTCAAACAAATCAAATACAATTTGAGCAACAGTTTGAACTCGGGCCTGATCGTAATGTTGAAATATTGGAAGGTGATCTACTATTCGACTTATCGACAATAATTCTCTAGTAGAGATGGTTTCGTCCGATAAACCTTCAGCAATCATTATCGCGACAAGAGAGTCCTCTATGCTTAATAGCGGTGAGAGTTCACTTTTTTCAGACATTTCTCTTCCTTTAAAAAATGGATTTTTTTGAAATGCTTATTGGCAATACTCATGAAAGAAAGTAAAACCCTTCTCAAGAGATAACATATTAAAAACAAAATTGGAACAAAAAAAATGTCGAAAAAGCCGAATGATACAATTAATTCAACGGCTTGGCCATTTTTAGAGGCGCGAAGGCTTTTTACGAAGCTAGAAGGAAAAATTCCTAAAAAGGGCTATGTTTTATTTGAAACTGGTTATGGGCCGTCTGGTCTACCTCATATTGGAACATTTGGTGAGGTAATGCGAACGTCAATGGTGAGACGTGCTTTTGAAGCAATTTGTGATATACCAACAAAATTAATTTGTTTTTCTGATGATATGGATGGTTTGAGAAAAGTACCCATGAATATTCCAGAACCGGAGTCCCTAGAGATTGATCTGAATTTACCCTTAACTCAGGTACGTGACCCATTTGGGGAATACCCTAGCTTTGCCCATTATAATAATGCTAAGTTAAGAGAATTTCTTGATCGGTATGAATTCTCATATGACTTCGTTTCCTCGACTGATTACTATAAATCTGGTTATTTTGACGAAACTTTACTCAAAATTCTTGGATCTTTTGATCAGATTATGGATATCATGTTACCATCATTAGGAACTGAGCGACAGGCTTCCTACTCACCATTTATGCCAATTAGTAAAAAGTCGGGTCATGTTTTACAAGTTCCGACTGAAGAGATCAATTTAAAAAAAGGTACTCTAATCTACAAAGAGCTAGATGGTGAGAAAGTTGAAACAGAGGTGACAGGAGGCAACGTAAAACTACAGTGGAAACCCGATTGGGCTATGCGATGGTGTGCTTTAGATGTCGATTATGAGATGCACGGAAAAGATCTAATACCCTCAGCCGACCTTGGAAAAAAAATCTGTAAAGTACTGAGTCATAAATCACCAAACCTTTACAACTATGAATTATTCCTAGATGAAAAAGGCCAAAAGATTTCAAAATCGAAGGGAAACGGTCTGTCTATGGCCGATTGGTTAACTTATGCAGAACCAAATTCCCTAGGTCTTTTTATGTATCAAAAGCCTAAGACAGCAAAGCGGTTGTTTTTTGATGTAATTCCGAAAACAGTCGATGAATACCATCAGCACCTCAAGAACTTTTCCAACCAGTCAGCTGAAGAAAGGTTTAAAAACCCTGTTTGGCACATTCACAGTGGAAAACCACCCAGATCAGATTTAATCATCCCATTTTCAATGCTTTTAAATTTAGTATCGGCTTCAGGAGCGAGTAATAAAGACACGCTCTGGGGATTTATTGAAAAGTATGTTGAAAATATAAGCCCAATTAGCCATCCAGGTTTAGATTTAGCAGTAAATTACGCAATTACTTACTATAAAGATTTTGTTCAACCCAAGAAAGTCTTTCGTGCGCCAGATGAAAGGGAAAGAGAAGCGTTTGGGGATTTATGCGTTGCTTTGGCTAGTTGTGATAAAAATTCAACTGCGGAGGAATTACAACAAATAGTGTACAAAGTTGGTGTCGATAATGGTTTTGTTCCTTTAAAACAATGGTTTAAAGCCATTTATGAAGTTTTGTTGGGTGAGTCTCAAGGACCGCGTTTTGGTGGATTTGTGGCGATTTATGGCATTGGGAAAACTGTTGCGCTTATTAAAAAAGCACTTAATGGAGAGTTGATTAATAATTAATTTTTTATGGGTTTGACAGTTGGTTCTTAGCTATGCAAGATTTTTGAAAAATTGAGGAGCGTAGAATCCAAGTGCCATAAAAACAAAAAATAAAATACTTTCCCATTGATTGAAAACTAAGTTTAGTGTGGCGGTGCTTACACAAAGACCGGTAAGTCCCCACCCAACACCAAATAAAGCTGAACCAATCAAGCTATAGCGATCCAAACTTTTTTTTTGACTCGTTAGGAAGCTATCTTCGGTAATTTGAAAAATCGTTTTTAGTAAAAGCAGGAGAATGATTGAGACTATAATTGAGCTTAAGATGGTAGCTAAAAGTGAAAGGTTCCAGTCCATGCTTCCCAGTAAAAAAATCTTTGCCTTGGTTGAATCAAAAATATTTGAAATCAGCAGTCCGAAGCCAAATATCATTCCAAGTGAAAAATTTATTATAAATCTCATTTTAAACCGTAAGAAACATAAATATTAACTGACTCGCTCCACCAAAAATTAAAAATAATATTAAAACTGCTATGGACGCTTTTAGGTTATACGTACTTAGCAGCACCATACGCGTTATAAGCCCACCGTTGCACAATTTATATCCAACTCCTACTAAAAGACCGGCTATCATTAATATTACCGGTTCATTTTGGAATGTTTTTCCCGATACAGGATAAAACAAAGTTGTGAAAATTACAGGTGAAATAATTAACCCTATCAGAAATAAGATTTGATTATTCCAAGAAATTGATGCTTCTCTTTCTAAAGTATTTTTCAGCATATCGCCGACGCCGAAAGCAATATTATTGATTACAGCAAAAACAAACAAAGATAAGCTTATTAAAGCTCCGCCAAATAGAGAATTCATCCATTCAACAGCCATTGAGATCCTTATCCTCTTGCAATTCTTATTTAATCGTAACATTACGAAGTTTTTATGCAAGTAAATTTGACCTTTAACTCATTTACGACATATTCTATATCATGAGGATGTTGCGATGGGGAAATTTTGATGGGTATAATTAGGGCTTTGTTAGCGGTGGGAGGCTTATTTTTTGCAGTAGAGTTAGTTGCAAATGATAGACCAGTTATAACAAGTGACTTTAGTGAGGTGCAAACCAAAGTGAAGTCAATTATTTCTGACCAAATAGATGCTTTTAACTCCTTGGATGTGGATCGCGCATATAGTCACGCTTCTGCTTCTATTAAAGCCATTTTCCCTAATTCAACAATCTTTGGAAATATGGTTGAGAAGTCTTATCCCATGATATGGAACCCAAAGGCTTTCGAGTTCCTCTCAATATCTGGTGTTCGGACCGGCGTTGTGCAAAGAGTTTTGTTCACTGATCAGCAGGGTGACATACATTTTTTCGACTATGTATTAGAAAATAATGGAGAAAGATGGGTAATCTCCGGAGTTTACATGATTCAAGGTGAAAAAGGCGTGTAAGTTCTTCCCTAGTTTTTTCGGACGCTCTTGCCTTTGTAGATACGAGTGCCACTTTTACCGGCAGTTGACCGACCTAGATTGGAATTTGCTGAAGCTATTGCCTCTAAGGAACTTTGTCTTGTCATAGGGTTCGTAGCTATTGCAAGATCTACAGCCTCTAATCTTTTAACCTCATCTCGAATTTGTGCGGCTTCTTCAAATTCGAGATTTTCTGCGGCTTTTAACATTTTCTCTTTCAGGTCTTTTAAATGGGCTTTGAGGTTTGAGCCGATTTTAGCATTATCGGCAATTGTGGCAGTGATTCTCGAGATATCAGTATCAGCCTCGAATACACCCGCTAAAACATCAGTAACATTTTTTTTTATCGTTGAGGGAGTTATGTTGTGCGTTTCATTATATTTGATCTGCTTTTTCTTTCGCCGATTTGTTTCTTTAAGGGCACGGTCTATGCTGCCAGTAATCTTATCAGCATACATTATTACTTTACCTTCTACATTTCTTGCCGCCCTTCCAATAGTTTGAATTAGCGATGTTTCTGACCTTAAAAAGCCTTCTTTGTCGGCATCAAGAATTCCTACTAAACCGCACTCTGGTATGTCTAGTCCTTCACGCAGAAGATTTATACCAACTAAAACGTCGAATGTGCCAAGCCTCAGATCGCGTAATATTTCAATGCGCTCCAGGGTATCAATATCAGAGTGCATGTACCTAACTCGGATCCCCTGTTCGTGCATGTATTCCGTTAGGTCTTCTGCCATTCGTTTTGTCAGCACGGTACACAAGGTCCGATATCCACTTTCAACCATCAGTCGTATTTCATGGATAAGATCGTCCACTTGTGTTTCAACTGGCCGAATTTCAATTTCAGGATCGATTAGACCTGTTGGCCTTATGATTTGTTCAGTGAAGACACCATTACTTTCATCAAGTTCCCAAGAGGCTGGTGTCGCTGAAACGAAGATAGATTGAGGACGCATGGCGTTCCACTCCTCGAATTTGAGCGGTCTGTTGTCCATACATGAGGGTAATCTAAATCCGTAATCTGATAAGGTCGACTTTCTCCTATAATCTCCTTTTGACATAGCACCCAATTGGGGTATGGAGACATGGCTTTCGTCCGCGAAAACAATTGCGTTGTCTGGAATATATTCAAATAGCGTTGGGGGAGGTTCTCCTGAGTCTCGGCCAGTAAGATATCGTGAATAATTCTCTATCCCGTTACAAACGCCGGTTGCTTCAAGCATTTCTAGGTCAAAATTAGTTCTTTGTTCTAACCGCTGCGCTTCTAACAATTTGTTTTCTGACTTAAATTGTTCCAATCTACTTTTCAGTTCAAGTTTTATGCTTTTTATAGCTTTTTGGAGAGTTGGTCGTGGCGTTACGTAGTGTGAATTAGCGTAAATTCTAATTTGTTCTAGTAAGCGCATTTTTTCGCCGGTAAGTGGATCGAATTCTGTAATAGCTTCAAGAGTGTCACCAAAAAAAGAACACCGCCAAGCTATATCCTCAAGGTGAGCTGGCCAAATTTCAAGAGTATCTCCACGTACTCTAAAGTTACCTCTTTGGAAATTCTGATCATTTCTTTTGTATTGTTGAATTACTAGGTCTGCCATCAGGGATCTTTGATCATATGATTTACCAGTGTACAGGTCTTGAGTCATTGCCCCATATGTTTCAACTGAACCAATACCATAAATACAGGAAACGGATGCAACTATTATGACATCGTCCCTTTCTAGGAGCGCACGCGTAGCCGAGTGACGCATACGATCTATTTGTTCATTAATTTGCGATTCTTTTTCGATAAATGTATCTGAGCGAGCTACGTAAGCTTCTGGTTGGTAGTAATCGTAGAACGAGACAAAGTATTCGACTGCATTATTAGGAAAAAAGTTTTTAAACTCTCCATAGAGTTGTGCTGCAAGAGTTTTATTTGGTGCTAATATAATAGCTGGCCTCTGTGTTTCTTCAATTATTTTGGCCATTGTAAACGTTTTGCCAGTTCCAGTTGCACCTAATAGCACTTGGCTTTGCTCACTTTTTTTGAGACCTGTCACTAGCTCGCTTATAGCTTTTGGTTGGTCACCTGAGGGGCTAAATTTTGTAATAAGCTCAAAACTTAAACCAGCTTCTAATTTTTTATTATTGCTTCTTTGAGGAGTTACTGACACTTTGGTGGAAATCCTTTTTAATTAACTTTCACTATCCGATATCAGAAATTTGAATTAGTGAAAATTAATTTTAACACTACCTGGTATTTATTTGATAAGAATTTCGCTAGGAATATGAAATCTTAGTATAAAAAGTTTATTTTTTTGCATAAATCGATTTAAACACTTGCGTCTTCTTTAACTTTTGCCGATAAAGCAGATAGTAGTCGATTGTGAAACGAATTTATATGAGTTGTTGCTATGATGGCACGGATATTCAAACCCAGTAAAAGCGCGATGCAGTCTGGTCCTGCGAAGACTGACATGTGGGTACTGGAATTTGATACCAACAATTCAAAAAAAATAGAGCCGTTGATGGGTTGGACAGGTTCAAGTGATACTCAAGGCCAGGTGCGCCTGACATTTGAGACTAAAGAGGAAGCGTTAGCTTATGTAGAAAAGCACGGGTTGGCGTACACAATAACTGAGAATGATGTTAGAAAACCAATCGTTAGAAAAAACGGCTACGGTGAAAATTTTGCTACAAATAGAAAAGTATCGTGGACACATTAGGTTATATCAGGCCCCGTAGCTCAGCTGGATAGAGCGGTTGACTTCTAATCAATAGGTCAGAGGTTCGAATCCTCTCGGGGTCGCCAAATATACCGTTGGAATTTTGACTTACAGTACCTGAATCAAAACTCTTATTTAGACAAAAAAACATCTCATTTGGGCATAGAAGTTGCATAGCTTAAATAATGGAGATTTCGAAAAAAATTTTTAAAAAAAATATTAACTGTTTAAATGGTATTAACCCTCAATTAGCGGTTGAATTAAAAAAACAGGATCAAAATAAAATTGACTTTGAAATTGTCTCTGGACATTCGCATACTATACGGATTTCTGGCTTGCAATTATCGAGTCGGCATAACCCACAGTTGGAGGCTGAGCTTCAAGCATCTTACATGATCGACTCAGACTTAATTGTTTTGTATGGGGTCGGTCTGGGTTGCCTACCTGAAAAGTTATTGGAACGCAGAAGTTTGAGTAAACTAAGAGTAAAAATCTTAAATTTATCATTATTTTCGCTAATACTATCTGTAAGAGATCAAACTAGTTGGCTATGTGACGAGCGGGTTACTATTAGTCTCGCTTGCTCTGACCTTGATATCGAGGCTCCATATTTTGTAAATTTTCCTGATTTGCTCCTAGCCGACGAGTGGACTCAAAATATCAAAAATATTCTATACTCAAACAATTGTGATAATTTTTCAAAAAAGCAATTTAAAAAAAATGATCATATCTTTCTCGATCGTATTCAAGAAAACTATTCCTACCTGGAAAAAGATAAGGGCGTTGAGTTTTTGGTTGGTACCGCATCGACCGAACATGCCGTTGTGGTTGGAGCTGGACCGTCTCTCGAGTCAACAATAATTAAATTGGGTGGTAATTATGCACAGAATAAAAGACCAGTTATAATTGCAGTAGGCACTGCCAGTAAAATGTTAGTAAGAGCCGGAATAATACCGGATTATGTTGTTATAATTGATAAGGATGTTTCGTCATCGCATCCGTTGGTCGCTAATTTTTCGAAAATGCAACAAACGACCCTAATTTACTCTCCCTTTGTTCAAACTGAGTTAATAGAATCTTGGGAAGGTGATCGCTATGTAACCTATTGGGATAGTCCCCTATTTGATCAAATTAAACAAATTTTTCCAAAAGGTTCTTTATTTAGTGGCGGTAGTGTAATACACACGGCCATTGATTTAGCAAGAAATTTAGGGTGCATTAATATAACACTTTACGGAGTAGACTTTGCCTATCGAGGTAATCAAACTCATGCTGGCAACAAGAATGGTCCACTTACCAACTACGAGAATATAATTGTACCAGACGACTCTAGGCGTTGGGTAAAGGACGGTTATGGAAATAAAGTTTCAACTCATGATAGTTTTATTGGCTATTTAGTGGAGCTCGAGAGTTATGTAAAGAGGTATCCAGAAATACGATTCTCTAACGCGAGTAAAATGGGTGCTTTTATACAAGGATGTAACTATGTAGAGGAGAATTTATGACTACTGATTTGATACTCCAGCGATTAAAAGATCTTGCTGTATTTTTTAGGTTGGGAAGACCATTAGAGGCGACAGATGACCTTATAAATTTATTGACCAATATGATACCTCAAGTTACCGGAAAAATTAGTGCTACTCCTTTATCCATTGAATCAATCTTCTCTTCAATTCTTCGCTGTCAAGAAGCGGAGGACTGGCTTGGTTTGGCGGACTACTTGGAATATGAGTTGTCGGATTTTTTGAAAGGGTTGTCTTCAGATTAGGTAAATTTTTGGGGTACTTTTGAAGATTACGAAAGTCGA
>PAHT02000006.1 GCA_002705045.2 Paracoccaceae bacterium
TCTTCTTTTGCTGGTTTTTCTTCTTTTGCCGGTGTTTCTTCTTTTGCTGGTGTTTCTTCTTTTGCTGGTTTTTCTTCTTTTGCCGGTGTTTCTTCTTTTGCCGGTGTTTCAGCCTTCGCCGCTAATCGTTCTTGAGCGGCTTTACCAGCAATAGCCTTCTGAGGATTATTACGAGTTTTTTTAGGCACAACTCCATCAGCTTCGAGCATACGTTGTATTCTATCCGTCGGTTTAGCTCCCAGCTCCAACCAATATTTTATTCTTTCCATGTTCATTACTACTCGTTTCTCATCGTCTTTCTTCAGAAGAGGATTATAAGTACCCAATTTCTCAATAAACCGTCCATCACGTGGCATTCTACTGTCAGTTGCTACTATTCTGTAAAAGGGTCTTTTCTTTGAACCACCACGGGCTAGTCGAATTTTTATCGCCATTATTGTCTCCTAATTAATTTTATGGTTTATTGTTGCAGGCTTTGATGGTGCCTAATTACTTCTGAAATAATGAAGTTGAGAAATTTTTTTGCAAAGGCTTGATCAAGACCGGCGTCTTTTGACAAGCGCTCTAACCTTTTAATTTGTTTTAACTCTCTAGCAGGGTCAGATGGTTCTAAATTGTTTTTGGCTTTTAGCTTTCCTACCTCTTGCGTATATTTAAACCGTTCTGCGAGAGTATAGACTAATATTGCATCTAGGCGATCAATTGATTTTCGATGTGACTGCAGAATAACATTACTTTTATCGACGAGATCATTCATTTCTTTACCTACTTTTTCTTAGTTAATCCAGAAAGGTTGCCAGGAAAATTGAGTCCTGAGATATTTCCAAAATTGGGATTAGCAGCCCTCGTCTCGATATTTGATGTTACTGCCGGAGTGCTTACCCCTTTGCCCATCATCTGACCCATCATTCCTCTGAGCATTCCCTTGTTTCCAGTTTTTCCAAGTTTCTTCATCATATCTGACATCTGACGGTGCATTTTAAGCAGCCGGTTAAGTTCTGATACTTCAGTTCCGGATCCAGACGAAATCCTTTTTTTTCTGCTTGCTTGCAATATTCTTGGGTTCGCTCTTTCTTTTTTTGTCATTGATTGGATTATTGCTATTTGGCGTCTTATATTTCCGTCATCAAAGCCTGAATTTTCCATCTTCTGGCTCATTTTTCCCATTCCTGGAATCATGCCTATCAAGCTTTGCATCCCGCCCATTTTTATCATTTGTTCTAATTGGGATTTTAAGTCATTCATATTAAAATGACCTTTTTCAAATCGCTTCATCATTCTTGCAGCTTGTTCGGTCTCGATAGTTTCCTGAGCCTTCTCAACAAGTGCTACAATGTCGCCCATCCCTAAAATACGCCCTGCTACGCGCTCTGGATGAAATTGCTCTAAAGCATCTAACTTTTCACCAATGCCGACAAATTTTATCGGCTTTCCCGTAACTGCCCGCATTGATAAAGCTGCGCCACCTCGTCCATCACCATCCATTCGCGTCAAGACAACACCAGAAATTTGCAGTCGTGTATCAAATTCTGAAGCCACATTTACCGCATCTTGACCAGTTAAACTATCCACCACTAAAAGAATTTCTTTGGGTTCAGCTATTTTTTTTACTTGGCTGACCTCAGCCATTAAATTTTGGTCAATATGCAAGCGCCCAGCCGTATCCAGAATAAAAACATCGTAGCCACCGAGTAGCGCCTGTTGTTTTGCTCTTTTTGCAATTGCAATCGCATCCTGATTTTTCACGATTGGTAGCGTATCTACACCTATTTGCTTACCTAAAACTGCTAACTGTTCCATTGCTGCTGGCCTATTCGTGTCGAGACTCGCCATTAGGATCTTTTTACTGCTTTTGCTTGAAAGCCATTTCGCAACTTTGGCAGTAGATGTAGTTTTTCCTGAACCTTGAAGTCCAACCATGAGTATTGGTGCTGGTGGAGTATCAATTTTTAGGTCTGCTTCGTTGGCATTGGTACCAGAAAGAATTTGCACAAGTTCGTCGTGAACTATCTTCACGACCTGCTGTCCCGGAGTAACGGACTTTGTAACGGATTGACCGGTTGCTTTTTCTTCTACACTTTTTATTAAGCTTTTTACTACTGATAATGAGACGTCAGCCTCAAGTAATGCTATTCTCACTTCGCGTAAAGCAGTTGTAATATCTCCTTCCGATAATGACCCTTGTTTGGTTAACCGTTCAAAAACGTTAGATAGGCGTTGAGATAAACTTTTAAACATTGTAGGCCTTTATCAATCGCATAATTATTAGTTTCTTTGTACTAAGTCCACCACCCGTGGGCGCAACGCGCTGACGTGTGTTGATCTTTACAAACGTTTCAGACCTTTTTATCTAAGCAAAATAGAAGTTTCTAGTGAGTTAGCCATATCAAGCCCGAAAGTCAAGCTTCTTACTATGATGAACTTGTCAAGCTGACCTTCAATTTGCTAGGAAAAGATATGAAAAAATTTAAAATCTTAGCTTTTTATAAGTTTACTCAGTTTGATGCCCTGTCAAAACTTCAGTCAGATCTTCAAAATTACTGTCAAGAAAATCAAGTTTTAGGGTCAGTTTTAATTTCCGGGGAGGGTTTAAACGGGACAATTGCTGGCCGTGAAGAAAATATTAATTTAGTCTTGAGTTTTTTTCAAAATTTACCGGGTTGTAGGAACCTTGAGTATAAAACCAGTTTCACAACTGAAAAACCCTTCTTAAAACTTAGAGTCCGTCTAAAAAAAGAGATTGTTACGATGGGAAGACCCGAGGTTAAACCTAGTCAACTGGTTGGAAATTATATTGATCCGAAGGCTTGGAATAACTTCATCAAACAAGATGACGTCGTGGTAATTGATACGAGGAATGATTATGAAGTAGCAATAGGTACTTTTGAAGGTTCGATTAATCCAGGAACGCAGCGGTTCCGTGATTTTCCTAGCTGGTGGGTTAAGAATTCGAGTAAATATAAGGATAAAAAAATTGCAATGTTTTGCACTGGTGGAATCAGGTGTGAAAAGTCGACAAATTATTTAATTCAGAATAATCAGAAAAATGTCTTTCATTTAAAGGGAGGTATCCTCAAATATTTAGAGGATGTACCAATCAACGAAAGTAAATGGAAAGGCGAATGCTTTGTTTTTGACCAGAGGGTTTCAGTAAAACATGGCTTAGAAAAGGGATCTTACAATTTGTGTTATGCTTGTCGGCGTCCACTATCGGAAGGTGATAAAAAAGATATTAATTATGAGGAAGGTGTTAGCTGTCACCATTGTTTTAACCAACATTCTCCTGAAAGAAAGAATGGATTCAGGGAAAGGCAACGACAAATCAATCGAAAGCTCGAATGATGATGGGGGTACTACTACTATGTGCTCTTGTCAGGACTAAAATCAGGTTACGTCGTTGAGTGATGTAAGTAATTATAAAAATTTTTTAGACTCAATCAGAAGGTATAATGTAAATGCGTACGAATAAAAAATTGCATCGATCCTCAAGGTGTTTGGATCGCTATCAGTTTTTGGTCGAAAGCGGATTGATTGAGTCAGACGAAGATCAAATTTGTCTATTGGAACGCTTAGACTTGTTTTTAAATTTGGTCGAACCCTCACATCCAGAAAAATATATGCAATTTAGAAAGTTTTGGCCTTTAAAACTTTTGAAACCTGCAAAAATTTCTGAAAAGCTTGGTATTTACATTCATGGTGGTGTTGGAACCGGAAAATCGATGCTAATGGATATTTTTTATAGTGAACTTAGTTCAAAAAATAAATTACGAACACATTTTCATAGTTTCATGCAGGATACTCATGATCAAATTAATAGTGCGCGGATTAAAGGCTTTGCTGATCCAATCAGTACTGTTGCAAAGGAAATTTCAAGAAATGTTTCAGTTCTTTGTTTTGATGAATTTCAAATTACCGATATTACTGACGCAATGCTCGTAGGTAGATTATTTTCAATATTAATTGGTAAGGGTACTTTTATAATTATAACATCTAATAGGCATCCGGACGATTTGTATAAGGATGGTCTAAATAGGAAACTATTTCTTCCGTTCATAGACCTGTTAAAAAAACGCTTGCAAGTAGCTGACTTGAATGCTTGTAAAGACTATCGAAGAGCTAAGTTGTCGGGTCGCCGAATGTATTTTTCACCTATCAACAACATCATGAGAGAAGAATTTGATAACACTTGGTTTTCTCTTGCTATTAAACCGTATAAGCCTCTCAACCTAAGTGTGAAAGGCCGGACAGTAAAGTTGTCTCAACATTCTAATGGTGTTTTGCGTTGCTCATTCACTGAATTATGTGGCACCCCTTTAGGAGCGCTGGACTATCTGAAAATATGTGAAAATATTAAAGTGTTATTTATTGAGTATATTCCCATTTTGTCGTCAATGGGGGCGGACTCTGCTAAACGATTTGTAACCTTAATTGATACACTTTACGAAAAACGTATAAAAGTTATTTGCCTCGCAGAGCAAAAGCCAGAGATGCTTTATCCCACTGGTAAGGGCTCATTTGAGTTTGAGCGAACTATTTCACGGCTCTATGAAATGCAAAGCGAAAATTGGATAGCAGGGTTTGAAGGATACAGTAGCATTTAGCCAAGATTTTTTCTCTTAAGGTTCTTTTTTCGTCGAGTGAATTTTTTTGATACTGGAATAGCTTTGTTTTTGTACTCGATTAAGGTAAAAATTAGGCCCCCTGAGATTGGGTTTGCTTCTTTAAGCTTAACTAATACTTCAGCTCCAACATTAAAAGTTAATTTAGATGATCGCGCTATGAGCCTATTTTTTTCATTATTTAACCGATATCTATCGTTAGATAGAAATGAGAGGGGGATTAGCCCATTAGCTCCGGTTTCGTCAAGGCGAACAAAAATACATGATTTAGAAAATCCATTTATGCGTGCAGAAAATTCACTGTCTATTCTATCTTTTAGGAAGTATGCTAGGTATCTATCTTTCGTGTCTCTCTCTGCTAACATTGACCGACGCTCAGTTTTGCTTATTTGATCACCTATTTTAAATAACTCTGATTCATCCGTTTGGATTAAATCTTGATCCCAGTTATGAATATGAATTAGTGCTCTATGAACCAAGACATCGGAATATCGTCGAATTGGAGACGTAAAATGAGTGTAATAACGTAAATTTAATCCAAAATGACCGCGATTTTCGGGTGAATAATAAGCCTGCGACATAGCTCGCAATATTGTCAAACTGATAAGTTCCTCACAGTTGGTTTGCTTTGCTTTTTCCAATAACTTATTGAGATCGTGACCGGTGAGTTTTGCATCGTTAGAAAGGTTCACATCAAGTGATTTAGCTGAAGTTCTTAAGTTTAGAAGTTTTTCAAAAGTTGGAGGTTCATGAATACGATACAGGAATGGCAATTTATGTTTTTGAATTGTTTCAGCTGCGCAAATATTTGCTACTATCATGAATTCTTCAACTATTCTGTGGGCTTCAAGTCTTTCTTTAGATTTAATTGTTTTGATTGCACCGGCCTTATCGAATAAAATTTCTTGTTCAATAAGCTCGAGTTCAAGGGGGCCTCTACTTTGAGTTTGTCTTGCTAAAAGTTGGTATGCAGCGTGGATCGGTTCAAGAAGCTTTTTTAATGTAGTATTCCTTTTGCAAGTCTCTAGATCATCAAGCGCCCCTTGTACCTCTTCATAAGAGCAAGCCATTTCATTTTTTATTGTGCACCTAAAAAATGAATGCCTAGTTTTTTTCCCAACTTTGTTTATCCAAATTTTAAGTGCTATCGCAGCTCTAACCTGTCCTGCTTTTAGTGAACAAATATTACCTGACAAAACGTCTGGAAGCATCGGAATTACAAGGTCAGGAAAATATGTTGAATTTCCGCGTTTTAATGCTTCAGCATCAAGTTCACTACCTTGTAAAACATATTTAGCAACATCAGCAATCGCAACCCAAATTATAAAGCCACCTTGATTGTCCGGATCGTTTAGTACGTAAATTGCATCATCATGATCCCTTGCATTACTCGGGTCTATTGAAATAAACGGGAGGTGTGTAAGGTCGGTTGGATTTTCGATAACTAGCTTTGCGCGCTGCAATGCATCTTTATAAATCTGGTCTGAAAAGTGATCAGGTATCCCATGTTCCTGAATTGCAATTGATGATGCTAGTTGAACTTGTTCGGAGTTACCTAGCTTACGAATGATCTTAACACTTCTGGAAATGCGGTTTTTGCCATCTTTACAGATTTGTGCTTCAACGAGCTCACCGTCTAAAGCATTTATTGTATTTTTTTCCACTTTGTAATAGGCTCTGTTTTTTTTTTCCGTCGGAACAAGTTTTTCGCCATCAAAGCCGCTTTTTAAAATCCCAATTATTTTTTCTGGTGTTGAACTAATTTTTCGAATGTATTTACCAATTTTAGTAGTTTCGTTTGTATCTAAGTTTTCTTCATTTATGATACGTACTAAAACTTTGTCTCCAACTGAGACTGGGGGTTGATCATTAAATTTGATTTTTGTTGGTTTGTCTGATTGCCGCGACCCATCGTTTGGAATCACCTCGCCCTCAACCTCACCCATTGGGTCGATAACAGTAATTATTATGATTTCAATTTTGGTTTCGTTGATTTTGTCGATCACTAGCTTTCACTTAACTATTTCTTTTTCCGACTGGTTGGAGTCTTCTTTTTTGAGACTTTTTCGTTAATTAGCTTAATTGCCTCTTCAAGAGTTATTTCCTCGGGGAGCGTTCCTTTTGGTATCGTTGCGTTCACTTTTCCCCATTTCACGTAAGGTCCATATTTTCCGTCCATTACGTCGATCATTCCTGATTTTGGGTGTTCGCCGAGTTCTCGCAGGGACTTAGCAACAGAATAGCTACCCCCACGCTTCATTTTCTCCGCTAGCAATTCAACTGCTCGGTTCATTCCAATGACGAGTATTTCTTCTGGGTCACTCAGATTTGCGTAGGTACGACCGTGTTTTACATAGGGACCATACCTACCAATTGCGGCTTCTACGGCGACACCATCAGAGGGATGAGGACCCAGGTTTTTTGGAAGTGATAGCAATTTCATCGCTTTTTGTAAATCGATCGAGTCAATATCCATCCCTTTTGGAATTGAAGCTCTCGGTGGTTTGACTTTTGGATCGATCTGCTCACCTATCTGTACATAGGGACCAAAGCGACCATTTTTCAAAGTAATATTGTTATTTTCATTGCCTGGTTCTTGGCCCAATACTTTTTCTGGTAAGTTTTGTGACAAGGCATTGGCGTCGTTGGAATTTAGAGGTCTTGTATATTTACAGGCTGGATAATTAGAACAACCAATAAACGCGCTACCTGAGCGAGAAGTTCTCATTGAGAGCCTTCCCTCATTACAGGTTTTACACAACCGGGGATCTAGTCCGTCTTCTTTAGCTGGGAAAATGTGTGGAGCTAGAACTTCGTTTAATTTTTCTAAAACTTCAGTGATTCGCAGCTCAGAAGTATTTTCAATTGCTTCTTCGAATTCATTCCAAAAGTCGGTCAAAATCTGCTTCCAATTTGCCTCTCCTGCAGACACTTTATCCAATTTCTTCTCTAGATCAGCGGTGTAATCATATTCCAAATATTTGTTAAAATAACTACTGAGAAAAATTGTTACTAATCGCCCTTTATCTTCAGGAACTAGTTTGTTCTTCTCTTTTCTTGCATATTCTCTATCAAGAATGGTTGTTACTGTTGACGCATAAGTTGAGGGTCTACCGATACCAAGTTCTTCCATCCGTTTTACAAGGGTTGCTTCGCTAAATCGCGGGAGCGGTTGTGTAAAATGTTGATTCGGAATAAGTTTTTCTAAAGTAAGCGTTTGTCCTTCCTTGAGATTTGGTAACTGTGACTCTTCATCAATATTTTTTTCATCGTCTTGCCCCTCTACATAGATTTTTAAAAAGCCCTCAAAGAGTAGCACTTGCCCTGAAGCTCTAAAACTACTGGATTTTTCGGCATTCGTAATTTCCACTGTTGTTGCCTCAAACCTAGCACTTTCCATTTGCGAAGAAACTGTTCTATTCCAGATCAGCCTATATAAATCACTTTGATTTTTATCCAGATTTGATAATTCTTTTGGAGTGACTTTAATATCAGTCGGTCTGATACATTCATGCGCTTCTTGCGCATTTTTAGAAGCATTTTTATATATGCGAGGATTTTGGGGAGCATAGTCTTTACCAAACTTCCCAATAATAAGATTTCGCACGTCTACAATGGCTTCAGACGCCATGTCTATGCCGTCAGTTCTCATGTAAGTAATCAAACCTGACTCGTACAGACGCTGCGCAGTCATCATGGTTTCTTTTGTACCTAGCCTAAGTTTTCTGCTTGCCTCTTGTTGCAAAGTCGACGTCATGAACGGAGCGGCCGGATTCCTATTTTTTGGCGATGACGCAACTGAACCGACGACAAAACTCATATCTCGTAAAGAGTCGCAGACCGAGTTCGTCTGTTGTTCTTTTTTTAGGGACATTTTTTCAATTTTTTTATTATTGTGGTAAAAAAGCCTTGAATTGATGCTTTCTTTTAAGTCTGTTTGGAAAAAGGCTTCAATCGACCAATATTCTTCAGATACAAATGACTCAATTTGCATTTCTCTTTCGACAATGAGTTTTAAAGATACTGATTGCACTCGACCAGCGGATTTTGCTCCAGGAAGTTTGCGCCATAGAACTGGGGATAAGCCAAACCCGACAAGATAATCAAGAGCTCTTCGCGCTAAGTAGGCTTCGACCAATGGCATATCTATTTTTCTTGGACTTTTCATCGCTTGTAAAACGGAACTTTTGGTGATTGCATTAAAAACTACTCGCTCTACGGCAGTCGTCTTTTTAATTGCACGTCTCTTTTGAAGCACTTCAAGTAAATGCCATGAAATCGCTTCCCCTTCTCTATCGGGGTCCGTTGCCAAAATTAATTTATTTTGATTCGAGAGCGCATCTGCGATTGCTCTAATATTTTTTTGTTTATTTCCGTCCACTTCCCAATTCATGTGAAAGCCCTTGGCTGGATCAACTGCACCCTTTTTACTTGGTAAGTCTCTTACATGACCAACCGAAGCTAGCACCACAAAATCTGACCCCAGGTATTTATTTATAGTTTTTGCTTTAGCGGGTGACTCTACTACTACTACGGCCATTATTCGTTCTCCTGCCTTCTTAAATTATAAATCGAAACTAAAAAAATATTTAGTTTTGATTAATATTAAACTTATTAACCAATCGCGATTATTTTACTAATTGGGTCGACTGCCTCCAATAGTCAAACCGCTTATTAAGAGAGTAGGTTGCCCGACGCCTACTGGAACCCATTGGCCCGCTTTCCCACAATTGCCGATGCCTGGGTCAAGGGACAAATTGTTTCCCACGGCTCGGATTTTAGTGAGGGCGGTGGCTCCATCTCCTATCAAGGTTGCACCTTTTAAAGGCTCTTGGATTGCACCATTAACTACTTTATAAGCCTCTGTGCATGAAAAAACAAATTTACCATTAGTAATATCCACTTGCCCGCCTGAAAAACCTGTAGCATAAATCCCATCTTTAAGGTTTTGCACGATATTTTTGGGATCTTCATTTCCGTTAACCATAAATGTATTGGTCATTCTGGGCAGTGGTGTATGTCTATAGCTTTGCCGACGACCGTTACCGGTGGGTTGTACTCCCATCAAATGAGCGTTTTGACGATCATACATTAGGCTTACGAGGCGTCCATCCGAGATAAGGGTGTTTCTTGCGCTTGTTGTTCCTTCATCGTCAATATTAATGGAACCCCGGCGGTCGCTTAATGTTCCATCGTCAACTATAGTAACAATTTCTGAGGCAATCTTTTTTCCCATTAAACTTGAAAAAGCAGAACTTTTTTTTCGGTTAAAATCTCCCTCTAATCCATGCCCAACAGCTTCGTGAAGTAAGACACCGGGCCAGCCTGGTCCAAGAACAACGTCCATGATTCCTGCTGGTGCAGGAATTGACTTTAAATTTACCAATGCAACCCTCAATGCTTCGCTTACATGTGTCTTCCAGGAACTGGTTTTGAGCAATAACGCCAAGTCGAATCTACCACCTGCTCCAGAACTTCCACTTTCACGCCGGCCGTTTTGTTCGACAATTATATTGACATTGATCCTCGCCATAGGGCGGGTATCAGTTCTGACACTGCCATCGATTCGTAGAATAACTACTTCTTGAATTGAAGCTCCAAAATTTGTGGTGACTTGAACTATTCGATTATCTAATGTTCGAGCGTAGTCATCAATTTCCTTCAGTAATTCAACTTTTTTATCAAAAGTTACAGAAATCATTGGATCCTTCATGGTGTAAAGATTGTGCGACGGTCGTTCCGGTTCTTTGTTTTTACCAGAGTTGCCGCTGACAATTAATTTAACTGTTTTTCCCGCATTTTTAATTTCTTTTTCATTTATAGTTGAGGAATGTGAATAACCGATTAGCTCCCCAGCAACGGCTCGAAGACCAAAACCTTCAGATGCATTGTAGTTTGTAGTCCGCAATCTACCATCGTCGTAGGTCAAGCTCTCATTCCTCGAACTTTCAAGATAAAGCTCTCCATCATTTGCGCCACTCAAAGCGTGCTGGACTTCTGTTAACGTCGCATCGTAGTCTAAGCGATCATTAAATGGATTGAAGGTTGCGACTATTTCACTCATAAAAAAAATCTCCTCTACGGTTTAAACCCTCTATATAAAGAGAAAAAGTATTTGAAAAGATTTAATTATGGTTGAACTCTAAAGATGGACTTGATAATTGGTTCTTTGGTTCTACCATATTGTAAAAGTCGGTCGATGATTTATGTAGCAGCGTATACGGAAAATACGTATATATCGTCGGGTATTTAATAGCTTAAGACGGAACGGAAAATTAGAATGATTAAGTTTAAAATTTTTTTAAAGTTGATGTTAGGATTTGTTGGACTGACGGTTGCAAATTCAGTAGCTGCAGAAGATCTTTTTGAAGGACTTCAAACTTTGGGAAAACCAGTTCCTGGTGGAACGAGTTTTCAACCGCCAGCTACGGACCTAGCCCGAGATATTCAGTGGCTGGATAATATGCTTTTGATATTCGTTATAGCAACTTCAGTATTTGTTGTAATTTTGCTTGGTATTGTTGTGTTCAAGTATAGCCGGAAAGCTAATCCGACTCCCGACACCATTACTCATCATTCCGCACTTGAAATTACTTGGACAGTGGTCCCGGTATTGATTCTCATCGTAATTGGAACGTTTTCATTACCCATCTTATTCAACCAACTAGAAATTCCAGAGTCGGAAGTGACGATAAAAGCTACTGGGAATCAGTGGTATTGGAGTTACGAGTATCCGCAGCACAACTTTACTTTTGACGCATTTATGCTTGAGCGGGAAGAGTTGGCTAAATACGGTTATAAGCAGGACGAATATTTACTTGCAACTGACTACCCAATGGTTGTCCCTGTTGGGACTAACATCAGAATGCAGATTGCAGGAGCTGATGTTATCCACGCTTGGAAAATCCCAGCTTTTGGCGTCCATATGGATGCAGTCCCGGGACGATTGAATGAAACATGGTTTAATGCAGATAAAGAAGGCATATTTTTTGGTCAATGTTCGGAATTGTGCGGGAAAAATCATGCATATATGCCTATAGTGGTGAAGGTGGTAAGCAAAGAAGTATATGAACAGTGGTTAGATGGAGCTATAACAGAGTTTGCGGGTAAGCCTCGAAAAATAGATCTGGCGCAATATAATCCGTAACCGCAGGTTGAGCATCCAATAGATAGGGGATAATGGTTAATCTTCCGACTAATATAAATGAATATGTTGAGCCCACTTTTGAGGACTACTTTGAGCTTTTAAAGCCTAAAGTCATGCGCCTTGTAGTGTTTACAGCTGCTATAGGCTTGTTAGCTGCGCCCTATTCTGTTCATCCGGTAATTGCGTTAGCGTCTCTGTTGTGTGTAGCTGTAGGTGCAGGCGGTGCAGGAGCGTTCAACATGTGGTGGGATGCAGACATTGATTCAATTATGAAGCGAACATGTGACCGCCCCATTCCGTCTGGACGAGTTACATCGCAACAAACGCTCATATTGGCTATAATTCTTTCAGTTTTTTCGATAGTTTTTCTGGGCCTTTTTGCTAATGTCGTAGCGGCAGGGTTACTTGCCTTTACGATCTTCTTTTATCTTGTCATTTATTCGATTTGGTTAAAAAGAAGAACCCCTCAAAACATTGTGATTGGAGGAGCCGCCGGAGCTTTTCCACCAATGATAGGATGGGCCATTGCATCAGGTGGTATGAGCTTTGAAAGTACATTAATGTTTTTACTTATTTTTATTTGGACTCCGCCGCACTTTTGGACTTTGGCACTTTTCATGAACCAAGACTATTCTCGCGCGAGGGTTCCAATGCTGACTGTTACACATGGTCTGATGGCAACTAGGAGGCATATCTTTTTCTACACCATACTTCTATCAATCGTAGCCGTGAGTGTAGGGATTTCATCGTTGGGGGGCTCGATATATTTATTAGTTGCTGTCCCGTTAAATATCTGGTTTTTAGCGGGTTCGTTCAGGATCTTGCTAAGAAACGACGAGAAAGCAAAGGCTGATTCTTTTAGAGTCGAGAGAAAGGTGTTTGTCTTTTCAATTTTTTATTTGTTTATTCATTTTGGATTAATTGGCGTTGAGGCTTTTTTAGAGCGAGCTTTCCTAGCAGTGTGATATTTTGTAAGTTTTTGAGAGGAAAACTATGATGAATAAGCAACATGAAATTTACAGTCGCCGTGGTAAAAATAATGCTTGGTTAGGAGTAATTATGGGTTGTTTGGTAGCAATTATATTCTTGGTAACAATTGTTAAACTTGCAAGTGGGAGTAAAATGCAAGGATTTGATCATACCCTTCGGCCAGAAATGTTAGAGAGCGAAAATACGAAGTGACAGGTGAGAGAAAAACATTAGTTTATCTAGTCTTTATAGTATCTTTTATGGGTATTTCGTCGTTCGCGGCGGTGCCTTTTTATAATTGGTTTTGTAAAGTTACTGGCTATGGTGGAACCCCAATTTTAGTATCGAAAAGTTCAAATGAAATCTTGTCAGATACTATTAAAATTAGGTTTGATGGATCTAAGGATGCAAATTTGAAATGGGATTTCAAGCCTTTGCAATACGAGATTGAGCTAAAAATTGGAGAGACAGGACTAGCGTTCTACGAAGCCTATAATCCAACTGACCGTCCAATTGCAGGGCAAGCCAGTTATAATGTGGTTCCATTTTCAGCGGGCTCGTACTTCAGTAAAATAGATTGTTTTTGTTTTGTAGAACAGGTTTTACAGCCTGGTGAAAGGGTGGAGATGCCAGTAAGTTTTTATGTGGATCCAGATATTGTGAATGACAGGGAGGCAAAATTTGTAAACTCGATCACTCTATCATATACTTTTTACGAAATTGATTTACCAATTGAGGAATTAGCCTTAAAGAGTAATTAACACCAGTAGATTTTCAAATTTCCAAGGGAATAGCATGGCAGATAAAAAGAATCATGATTATCACATTCTTCAACCAAGCATTTGGCCGCTTTTAAGTGCAGTCAGCGCATTTGCTATGTTATTTGGGGCTGTTCTTTTTTTCCATCAGAAAGGTCCTGCAGTTATGTTAATTGGCTTTGGATTGGTTTTGTACTGCATGTATGGGTGGTGGTCAGATGTAATATCAGAAAGTAAGGTTGGAGACCATACACCCGTGGTAACAATTGGTCTGAGGTATGCTGTCATAATGTTCATTACCTCCGAAGTTATGTTTTTTGTTGCGTGGTTTTGGAGTTTCTTTAAGCACGCAATGTACCCTATGGATGCGATACAAAATGTCTGGCCTCCGGCAGGGATTGAGACTTTCGACCCATGGCATTTGCCGCTAATTAATACCTTGATCCTCTTGTGCTCTGGGTGTGCAGCTACCTGGGCTCATCACGCCATTGCTCATGAGAATGATCGTAAGGGTTTAATTTATGGGTTAATCATTTCCATAGCTTTAGGAGGTCTATTTACTCTTTTTCAAGCGTATGAATATGGTCATGCTGCTTTTGGATTTTCTGGGAATATTTATGGAGCAAATTTTTTTATGGCTACTGGCTTTCATGGCTTTCACGTTTTAGTTGGAACAATTTTTCTTGCAGTATGCTTAGGGAGGGCGCTGAAGGGGGATTTTACGCCACAACAACACCTTGGTTTCGAGGCTGCTGCATGGTATTGGCACTTTGTAGATGTAGTTTGGTTATTTTTGTTTGCCGCAGTCTATATTTGGGGCGGTTAAGAAAAGTGCGAAGTTACTGTAACTTGACTAAATGTAATGCTTAAGAAGCTAGTTTTCCCAATTTCTTTTGGTGTTTTCGGTGTGGTAGTTCTTTGCAGTCTTGGGACTTGGCAGTTGCAGAGGCTTGAATGGAAAACCGCAATCTTAACAAATATTGAACAGAGAATAAGTGCTGATCCCGCCGAGCTTATTCCCCCTCTAATCCAAGAAAAAGATCAATACCGCTCGGTGGTGTTAACTGGTGACATTCAAGCCCAGGAGATCCATGTTTTGACATCACTTAAAAATATTGGTCCAGGTTTTCTAATTATATCGCCGTTAGAATTACCTGATGGCAAATTAATAATGGTCGATAGGGGATTCGTACCTGAGAAAGAAAAGAATTTAATTCGGTCGATCGGAAGAACAAAAATAATTGGAAATTTACTTTGGCCAAATGAAATAGATAGTTTTATTCCAGCCCCGAACATGCAGAAAAATATTTGGTTTGGGCGTGATTTGACTAAAATGGCTGAGTATCTGGGAACTGATCCTATTTTAGTTGTAGTCAGAAATATGGACCCTGTTGGAAAGCCTTTACCTCAAAGGGTTGGAGTACAGCTATCTAATAACCATCTCAATTACTCGATAACTTGGTTTTCTCTAGCTTGTGTGTGGTTTGGGATGACAAGTTTATTAGTTTACCGTATTAAAAAATCTAATGCTTAATTTTTAGGGCTTGTAATGAAATATATTTCAACTCGAGGTCATGATAAAGAGCTAAGTTTTGAAGAGGTACTTATTTCTGGTTTAGCCAGAGATGGTGGACTCTACCTACCAAAAATCTGGCCAAAAATTAGTGAAGAAGACATGTGTTCGTTTGCTCAGCTTTCGTACCAGGAGATCGCATTTAAGGTTATGAGATTATTCACCGGAGATACTTTTTCCGATCAAGAGTTTATAAAAATGATAGATATTGCCTACTCAAGTTTTGATCATGAGGCGATCTGTCCATTAGTCCAACTTTCAAAAAATCATTTTCTGCTAGAGCTTTTTCATGGACCAACATTAGCTTTTAAAGACGTTGCAATGCAGCTTATTGGACAAATGTTTGAAAGTGTTTTACGGAAAAATAAGTTAAAAGTAACCGTCGTCGCCGCAACTTCCGGTGATACCGGCTCGGCAGCGATGGCTGCATTTAAAAATAGTGATTTGGTAAATGTATTTATATTGTTTCCTGATGGAAGAGTTTCTGACGTTCAACGCCGTCAAATGACAACGTTAAGCAGACCAAACATTCATGCTTTAGCTGTTCAAGGTGATTTTGATGATTGTCAATCGCTGGTGAAGCAAATGTTTAATGACGGTGATTTTCGAGAAACAGTAAAATTAACAGGTGTTAACTCAATAAATTGGGCACGGGTTATGTCGCAAATAGTATATTTCATCACTTCAGCCGTGGCTTTGGGCGTACCTAAGCGGAGAATTAATTTTACCGTTCCCACTGGGAATTTTGGAGATATTTTTGCCGCATACGTAGCAAAGAAAATGGGTCTTCCGATAGATAAACTTGTAATTGCATCAAATCAAAATGACATTTTGCATCGAACATTAAAAACAGGTATTTACAACAAAAAGACGCTTAAACAAACAATTAGTCCGTCTATGGATATACAGGTTGCCTCAAATTTTGAGCGGTTGTTATATGAACTATATGATAGACAAAGCAAGTTTGTTAACGCGGCGATGGATGATCTGATTAGCGATGGAAAATTTGAAATGAGTAACCAAGCTATCACCAAGTTTAGGAAAGATTTTCTGAGTGGGTGTGCATCTGAAGAATTAACTCTTCAAACGATTAAACAGACTTTGAATGATTATGGTGAGCTTGTTTGTCCGCATACTGCAGTTGGGTTGGCAGTAGCTAATAATTTACGGGAAGACTATGGTGATGTTCCGATGGTTACGTTAGCGACTGCCCACCCAGCAAAGTTTCCCGATTCTTTGAAAAATTGTATTAGTCAAACTCCTGAGTTACCAAAACAGTATCAGGATTTATTTTCGAAAAATGAGGTCTTTATTCAAGTCAAAAATAATTTTAACGATATTAAAAAAATCATTTCTGAAAGGACTACAGTTTGACAATTAGAACAAAAACGCTCCCAAACGGATTTACAATAGCGACTGAATTTATGCCAAATTTTAAGACAGCGGCATTGGGAATTTGGATCAGGGCAGGTGGTAGACATGAGACTGAGGAACAAAATGGGATTGCACACTTTTTGGAACATATGGCCTTCAAGGGTACTAAAAATAGAACATCTTTTCAGATTGCTGAAGCGATTGAACATGTAGGTGGGTATATCAATGCCTATACCAGCCGAGAAATAACAAACTATTATTGTAGAGTATTATCTGAGCACGTTCCGCTGGCAATGGATGTAATTTCGGATATCGTGCTGAATTCAACAATTGAGCAAACTGAAGTAAATGTTGAGCGCGGTGTGATTTTGCAGGAAATAGGGCAGTCGAATGACACGCCAGATGACATAATTTTTGACTGGCTTCAAGAGACAGCATATCCAGATCAACCGTACGGCCGTTCAATTTTGGGACCAGCAGCGAATGTAAAAGCATTCTCTAGCGAAGACTTAATAAATTTTACTCAGTTACATTATAGTCCTAATAAAATGATACTGTGTGCGGCTGGTGATATTGATCACGACGATATAGTCAATTTAAGTAAAAAGTATTTTTTAAAATTGTCAAAAAAAGCTGAAAAGAGAATTGTCCCTGGGATCTTTGTTGGTGGAGAACGTAGAGTTTATAAAGACTTGGAGCAGGCTCATTTCGCTCTTTCATTTAAGTCATCAGCGATTAAAGATAGCGATATTTTTGTGAGTCAGATTTTTGCGGTAGCCATGGGAGGTGGAATGTCGTCAAAGCTTTTTCAAGAGATACGAGAAAAGCGTGGACTATGCTATTCCATTTTTTCATCCATTGATGCGGGTAGTGATACGGGGTCCTTTACAATTTATGCTGGGACGAGTGAGGACAAAATCAATGAGCTTTCTACCGTGGTAATTGACGAACTTAAGCGTAGTATCGAAACTATATCTCAGAAGGATCTTGATAAGGCTCGGGCTCAGATTAAAGCTGGACTATTGATGGGCTTGGAGAGTACTTCGAACAGGTGTGAAAGGTTAGCAAGAATGCTTTCTGTTTGGCGGAGAATAATACCGCTTTCTGAGACTATAAAAAGAATTGAAGAGGTAACACTTCTAGACTTACGCGGCTTCGCTGAAAGGATTTTTTCAAGTTCAAATCCTGCATTAGCTCTTTATGGTCCAATAAAAAAGGCACCAAGCCTAGAAAAACTTAAAGATAGATTAGCTTCTTGAGGATAAAGTTTTGTGGAAAAAACAAGATTTGCAAATTCATACACTGCGGTGTTATTTGAGGCTTCCCCAAGTAGGTGATTTTGAAAGCTGGGTAAAGCTGAGAAAAAATAGCGAAGATTTTTTGTCGCAGTGGGAGCCATCCCGTGAAAGAAACTTCTATTCTTTGAGTTTGTTTAAATCGCGAGTGAAGTGGGCTAAGCAAAAGTTCAAAGAAAAAAAAGTCATACATGCATTTATTTTTAAAGAAGAGGATGGCTCCTTAATAGGTGCGATCACAATAGATGACATTAAAAGGGGAGCTGCACAATCTGCGTCCGTTGGCTATTGGCTCGGTGAACCATTTGTAAAAAACGGTTACATGTTTGAGGTAGTACAGGCATTGACATTCTATACGTTTAAGAATTTTGAACTTAGTAGACTAGTTGCTGCTACTTTGCCTGAAAATCAAGCTTCAAGGCGTTTGTTAGAGAAACTTGGTTTTAAATACGAAGGAGTTGCACAAAGTTATTTGCAAATTTCTGGTCGATGGCGGAATCACGTTCTATATTCTCTCTTGAGAGAAGATAGGAGGGGAAGAGTTGAGAGTCTTTCATAGATTGGTGAATGAATGAAAAATGAATTGATCCAATTAACAGAGAAAAAAATATTAGCGGCGCTTGGAAAAAATGTAATAGAGGATTTGTCCCCACATCATGCGATTGAGCCCAGGGGCACTTTCAAAAATTTTGCCGGAAGGGTAATTAGACCAAGCTGCACACAAGAAGTATCGGTCATCATGTCGATATTGAATGAGATGAATACCAAAGTTATTCCCTATTGTGGGGGAACAGGTCTGGTTGGGGGACAAATGGCTCCTAAATCTGATTACTTTCTATTATCATTGGATAAAATGAATTCGGTTCGAAGTATATCTTCTTTTGACGGAACCATAACTGTGGAGGCAGGTATGATCCTCTCAGATGTCCAGAATCAAGCTCGAAAAATAAATCGGATATTTCCACTTTCACTCGCCTCTGAAGGAACTTGTCAGATTGGAGGAAATTTGGCGACTAACGCGGGAGGAATAAATGTAATTAAGTATGGAAATGCACGTGCTTTATGTTCGGGTATTGAGGCGGTTCTAGCTGATGGAACGATCTATAACGGTTTAACAAGTTTGATTAAGGACAATACGGGTTATGACTTGAGAAACCTCTTGATCGGTTCTGAAGGCACTTTAGGAATAATAACGGCGGCTACACTTAGAACAGCTGTAATACCGGATGACACCATAGTAGCGATGGTAAAAATTAGTTGTCCAAACGATGCTATCAGTTTGCTTAAAGAGTTAGAAAAAGAACTTGGCGAACAGGTATGTGCGTTTGAATTAATAAATCAAAAAGGAATTGAATTTTTAAAGCATGGAGGCTTCAAATTTAAACAACCATTTTCTATAGTGAGTGAATGGATGGTATTAATTGAGGTTTCTGGGATGAAGTCTATTGGGTTGAGAGGATTATTTGAAAACTTACTTTACAAGTTGATGACGGAGAATCTGGTTAAAGATGCGGTCGTTTCAAAAAGCGATTCTCAGGCCAGAGACCTTTGGTTTATCAGGGAGAGTATACCAGAAGCTAATAGGTTAGTTGGTGCTGTTTGTTCTTCGGATGTTTCAGTACCGATTGCTCTTATTCCAAAATTTATCGACTTAGCGTTCAAAAAGATTAGTGATCTATCCAACCAATTNCAGATAAATTGTTTTGGTCATGTCGGTGATGGAAACATTCACCTCAATGTTTTTCCGCCAATTGGGAAAGCTAAGACTGATTTCGAGGATATTAAGGATGAGATTGTAAATTTAATTCATGAGACAGCAATGGCTTTAGATGGATCATTCAGTGCTGAGCATGGTGTTGGTCGGCTTAAGGTCAATGACTTAAAAAAATTTGGTGACAATGGAAAATTAACAATGATGCGGGCCATAAAAAAATCTCTTGATCCAAACTTGATATTAAACCCCGGTGTATTATTTGGTGACCTTTGACCAGTCAATTTTTTTTTCTAATAGATTTTTAATTATNTTCTGGCACTCTAATTCCCGGTCTGACCAACCCCCTTGAATGANGATATAGGAAGCTCCATACTTTTTTAATTTTTCTTTAATTTTGTTAAAAAATTCCAACCGNTTTTCATTATCAAAATAACGTGTGTTTTCGGGTATGAACGGAACTGACGGATCCAATAATAGGTANAAGAATGGAAGCTTTATTTTTTTCTCAATATTTTTTAAGCTCTTGTTCATCAGCATCTCCACCCAAACTGCTGTTACTAGCTCATCAGTATCTTCGATAAAGATTGGTCCTGAGAATGGTAATAAGGCNGCTCTNTGTGCTCCATGGACGTTGANAATATCACTGAATTCTTGATCTTGGTATTTACCAGGNTNTCTAAAAATTTCATATTGCCTACCATACTCGGGTAAGAANGGATATTNGATGATTGAGCTTTTTAACTTTTTAGCAATAGTGGATTTCCCTACACTTTCTGGACCAACGAGAACAACTCTTTTAATTAGGGATAATCGAACTGAAACTGGGGTATCAAACCAATTAGAAATNGGATCTGCTAAAATAGTTTGGCTACAAATATTTTGACTTAATTTGTCAGCGTCTAATATCGTATATTTGATATTCAGAGTTTTAGCTAAACCAGCGGAAGAAGGATCTGAGCTGAAAAGATGGAANTCATCGGATTTAAATTNTGTNGAAAAATTTTTAAGAATTACTTGCATTTGGCTCTTTTGAGAAGAAACCTGATTATTAAAAATTTGTTGTATCTCGGAATTAGGCATTTCCATTTTCAACCAAGCTTTTCTCAATTCAGCAGAAATTGGATCAGTTGGATTGCAAACAATAGTTATGATTACCTTCCTACTTAAGTTTTCNGCAACTTTACAAAGGGTTAAGCTACCATTATGCAGGGGTAAAAAATTTCCAATTATTAATCCTATCGTCATTAGCAGCTCTTTTTTAATTTTTTTGGTAATAAATTTTGAAAAGTAGGTATATTCCTTTTGTTTTGATCTATCTAGTGCATTCTATATCAATTCGAAAAGCAGTTTTTTTGCAATATGCCTGTATTTCTAAACGAGTAGTTCGGAGTATTTACTGGTTGTTGAAATCTAAACCAAGTTTTAATTTATTGCGAATATTTAATGTTGAAACTTGCTTTTTTGCATTCAATGAGTTTTTTACTTGTTTAATTTAATATAAGTATGATTTGCGAAAAAAATGATAGAAATTTTTGAAGAATTACAAAGTGATATTCCAGAAGTTGAGGAATTATTAGATCTCACTTTTGGTCCCGGTAGGAATGCTTTGAGTTCATATCGGTTTCGAACAGGAATATACCCTGTTTCAAAACTTTGTCTCACAATGCGTGACGAATATCAGGTTTTAGTTGGAGTGATAAGATTTTGGCCAATTCTCATAGGTTCAAAACAGGCGCCTGGCCTTTTATTGGGTCCCCTCGGAATTCATCCAACACGTCAGGGGGAAGGTCTAGGAGAAGTTTTAATTAGTACTGGCCTTACAAAAGCAAAGGAGCTTGGTTGGGTGAGAGTAGTTTTAGTAGGTGATATTGCTTATTATGGACGGTTTGGTTTTTCAAATAGTTTAATGAGAGGTATTTACATAAATGATAAGGCCAGTAGTGAGAGGCTACTTGGGGCTGAGTTAGTTGATGGAAGCATGTCAAGTTTGTCTGGGCCATTGTTGAGATTTTCAATGCAAACAAAACGTTAAAAATAGGGTGCCTGAATTTTCACTAACCAATTCACGATCTCCTCCCTAACGCAAGTTTTTCCACTAGCCCGTGCTTCATCAATTATTGACTTTGCTTCTTTTGTTGAGACAGAGCGTATTAAAGATTTAATCCGCCCAATTGAACTTGAGCGCATTGAAAGACTGGTAAGCCCGATTGCTACAAGGGCTATCGCTTCCGCAGGTTTTCCTGCATCTTCACCACAAAAACTTATTGATGTTTCAAATTTCTTTGCTCTTTTTACTATTGTTTCAAGAAAATCAAGGTAACTCACATTTAATGTATCGTATCGACGCCTAACTAGTTCATTCTCACGGTCTGCGGCAAAGAAGAATTGCTTTAAATCGTTACCACCAATAGAAATAAAATCAGCTAGTTGAAAAAATTCATCTGTTGAAAAAGCCAAACTTGGTGTTTCTAACATTGCGCCAATTTTTATATCAGCCGGGACCACATGGTTTAATTTTCTCTCTTTATTAATTTGCGATAAAACTAATTTGCGTGCAACTTTAAATTCTTCGACCTCTGCGATAAATGGAAATAGTATTCTGATCGGTCTTCCTTGGGCACCTCTTATCAAAGCTTGAATTTGCATTTGCATTATTCCTCGTCGCTCGAGTGTAACTCTTATGGCACGCCAACCTAAGGCTGGATTGGGTTCCTTCATTCGGTTTAGATATGGTAAGATTTTGTCAGAGCCTATATCTAGGGTTCGAAAGTTTACTGGTTTACCCGCTGCTATATCTAAAATTCGGGAATAAAATTCAACTTGTTCATATCGTTTTGGAACTTTCGCCTGAGTAAGAAATTGTAATTCAGTTCGATATAAACCAATACCTTCAGCCCCCGATTTTTCTAAAAAGGGTAAGTCAATCATCAAGCCGGCATTGATCATTAAGCTAATTTTTACTCCGTCAGTTGTTAATGCAGGCTTGTGCTTCAATTCCAAGAATTGTTCTTGTGCTGCTTCCTGTGTCGCTAATTTATCAATGTATCCTTTTTGCACTGAGGCTTCTGGTCTCAGGTAAATCTGACCATTGTGGGCATCGAGTATTATCAAGTCTCCATTGCGTGCTTCTCGTCGGATCCGATCTGTTTTAACAATAAGTGGTATCGTCAAAGCACGAGCAACTATTGCTGCATGAGAGCCCACGGAGCCGTCTTCTAGTATGACTCCAGAAATATTTGGACCGTAATCAAGAAGCTCACCGGGACCAATGTTTCGTGCCACCAATATAGCATTTTTTAAGTTTGCTTTATCAATTTTTACCTCGGTTTTTGTAAGAATTCTCATAAGTCTATTAGAAATATCATCCAGATCGTGTAATCTATCTCGAATATATGGATCTGAAATCCGTGACATTCTTGCTCGGGTTTCAGTTTGTTCTTTTTCCACGGCTACAGTGGCCGCTAAACCTCCCTGAATGGACGCCTCCATTCTTTTTCTCCAGCCCTTATCTCTTGCAAACATTTGATATGCCTCGAAGACTTCCAAATATTCACCAGTTTTGTTGTCTAAATTTTTATCAAGCATTTCCTTAGCTTCTGCTTGAAGTTTTTTAAAAGCGAGTGCTAATTTTGCTTTTTCAGATTTTGGATTGTCGGCAATTGGGTTTTCAATTTTTATCACTGGATCGTGCAGAAAGACTTTTCCGATTGCGATACCTTCATTTCCAGTAATACCTTCAAGTGTTACTGAGTAATTATGCTGGGCGGTTATTTCATTTTCTGAATTTTCGGTGAATTTACCAAACTCAGTCATTTCTGCAATTACCATTGCAATGATTTCTAATCCATAAACTTCATCATCAGTATATTGCCTGGAGAAACTATTTTGTACGATAAGCACACCTAAAATTTCACCTAATCGTTGAACTGGGACACCAAGAAAGCTNGGAAAAATTTCTTCCCCGGTTTCTGGCATAAAGCGATAACCTTTAGTTTTNGGGGCGTTAGCAGTATTGATGGAAATGGAGTTTTGGGCAATTCTACCAACTAGNCCTTGACCAACTTTAAGGGTAGTAAAATGAACTGCATCAGCTTTTAACCCCTCTGTGGCAAAAAGCTCAAGAGTTTTAACATCTTTTTTTAAATATATTGAGCATACTTCGGCTCTCATGGATGATGCTATTAACTTAACTATTCTGTCGAGCCGTGCTTGCCCGTTTCCTGGTTCAGCCAAGGAGTCTCTAAGTCGTTTCAGCAAGACACGAGAATTTTCGCCTTTCATTGATCGAGGCATTTTGGTTATGCTTTCTCCAGCTCAAAGGTGTCATGCAAAGTTTGAACAGCCAGTTCTAGATANTTCCTTTCTATNAGNACNGAAATTTTTATCTCGGATGTCGAAATTACCATTATGTTAATTTGCTCTCTTGCAAGAGATTCGAACATCATTTTAGCAATACCTGAGTGTGCTTTCATTCCAATACCGACTATTGATACCTTAGCTATCTCTTTATCAATTATTAATTTACCGTACTCAAACGAAGTATTCTTATCTTTTTGAAGCGCATCCTCTGCTTTAAAGACCTGATCGATTGGACAAGAGAAAGTCATATCAGTAAGTCCGTTATCTGAGATGTTNTGAACAATCATATCTACATTAACAGCCTGTTCCGAAAGACGACTAAATATTAATGCCGCAATACCTGGACGGTCTTCTATTCCGGTGATNGTNATTTTGGCTTCATCCCGGGAAAATGCAACTCCCGCTATTACTTTATTTTCCACTATTTCTCCCTCACTNCAAACTAAAGTTCCACTGTTTCCTATTGAACTTTTCAAAAAACTACTTAGGACTCGGAGTCTTACTTTGTATCTTGTCGCAAGTTCGACTGATCNTGTTTGTAAAACCTTTGCGCCCAAAGAGGCCAATTCTAACATTTCTTCATATGAAATTTTTTCCAATTTTCTTGCTTTTGNACAAANGTGAGGATCNGTTGTGTAAATACCATCAACATCGGTGAAGATNTCACATCTTTNAGCNTTAAANGCTNCNGATAAAGCTACCGCGCTGGTATCAGAACCGCCGCGCCCAAGTGTGGTTATTCGTCCATCCGGTGCTATGCCCTGAAAGCCTGCCACAACCGCAACTTCCAAACCTTCAGCNAATTTTTTTAATATATTTTCCGTATTAATTTTCTCAATCCGAGCACTTGAATATTCTTCTGATGTATTTATTGGAATTTGCCAACCTTGCCAACTTCGAGCATTGATAGCCATGTTTTGTAAAACTATCGCTAATAACCCAGCGGTTACATTTTCGCCGCTAGAAACGATCGCAGAATATTCTCGTGCATCGTAAATCGGACTTATATCCTCTACTTTTTTACTTAATTCATTTGTGTGTCCAGCCATTGCCGAAACTACCACAATAATTTGGGTCCCATTCGAAAGCTCCTGCTTTACAAGATTCGCAACGGCTTGGATGCGCTCTATGTCTGCTACAGACGTTCCCCCAAATTTCATCACTATTTTAGGCATATAAATTCCATTAAATTAGATTCAACAAAGTTTAAGTTTAAGAAAGCAACGTTTAGTTAGTTTTTCTATCAAACCAGGGTAGGGGAATAATTGGCACTCCATCCTCGCTTAAGGATTTAGCCTCGCTTAAACTTGTTTTACCATGAATACTTCTCTCTGGTGTTTCGCCTTCGTGCATTTTGCGCGCTACGACTGCAAAGTTATTACCGACATCCTCAGAATTATTTTTAATATGGTTCTTGAGTTCGGTTAAAGCCTTTTCTGNCTCTGATGATGAAAGTTTTGGTTCCTCTTGTTTGCTAGGATTATTAGTTTTAGGTGAAACATTAGGCGCCATTATCGCCTTTTTTACGTCTTGATTTCCACAAACTGAACAGGATAAAAGATTTTGTTGTTTGAGTTTTTCATAAGCNGCAGTATTTGCAAACCAGCTTTCAAAAGTGTGATTTTTTGAGCAAATTAGGGAGTAGCAGATCATTTTTATCTCTCGTCTTTATAAACCACTTGTTAACAGAATAACCCAAAATTCATAAAAGGAAATCTTTTCAGTTTGTAAATACTGTTTATCGAGATCGCCTCTCTCTTCTTGAAGCAACCGGTTGAAAAGCNATTTCTATGTGTGTTTCGCAATAAGGTTTGCCTGCCTCAGCAACGTGACCGCAAAACCAGAACTTTTCTGTAGCTGGGTCTCCAATTGGCCATTTACATGTTCTTTCAGTGAGTTCCATCAAAGACAATTTTCTTGATTTCTTTTCAATTGATTGGACATTTTTAAGTGTTTCCTCACTGATTTCGGAAGTGGACGGTTGTGGTGGTAAAGGTTGGGNTGCAGTAAACACCACTGGCTTGTGGGTGTGTTGTTGTAGCGGTTTAATGACGTCTTTTTGAAAGGATTTTCGATTTTTACTTCCTTGATTGACATTTACTTTTGGTTCCTTGGAGTTGCTCGAAGAAACTATATTTTTTTTCTTGAGATTAACTTTGCTTTCTTTTTCTATATTTATCGTTGTCTGCTTATCTTTTGAAGTAACTGTGCCCCTATTGGATAGACCCAAGCGATGTATTTTACCGATTACTGCATTCCGAGTAACTCCTCCTAAATCATTAGCTATTTGACTTGCGCTTTGTCCATCAGACCACATCTTCTTTAAACTGTCTACTCGGTCGGGTGTCCATGACATGCTCGCCTCCAATCNACTACTTNTCTCAAATATACTTTTATCTACAACTACGCCATGCATTTACAAGAAAGAAAAGATTAAATAAAGTCATATTCTTAAAATTTTCAATAAAAGANTATTATTTTNTCTGCNCAACTGTGACNTGANCATGAAANGTACTACATTTAATTTGTTTGGTTTATATACTCTAGTGCTTAGAGAACAAAAGAGGTTTACCGCGGTTTGGACGCAAACGCTGCTCGCGCCTGTGATTACAACGATCCTTTTTTTAACAGTTTTTTCTATGATTTTAGCTAGCCGGAAAGTTCAGGTTGGAGACTTTTCCTACACATATTTTATCGCTCCTGGGATTTTGACGATGATAATAATGCAAAATTCATTTGCAAACACGTCTTCATCGCTGNTGATCTCAAAAATTCAAGGTAATATTATAGACACATTGTTGGCTCCACTCAGCCCAGTTGAGGTTGTTTTGGGTTATATGATTGGTGGAGTGCTTAGAGGAGTGTTTGTTTCGGTAGCAGTTCTAGTTATTGTATTTCCATTTATTGGTTTGATTCCAAAGTATCCTTTAATGTTGTTTGGATTTATTTTGTTAGCCAGCTCTATGCTATCTTTACTTGGTATAGTGGCAGGCATNGTTAGTCAGAAGTTTGACCATATGCAAGCTATAATAAATTTTGTAATCACGCCATTAACCTTTTTATCTGGAACCTTTTATTCAATAGATTCTCTTCCGCCGTTTTTAAAGTTGATAACAGGCTACAACCCAATCTTTTTTTTAATTGATGGTGTTAGATTTGGCTGTCTTGGCTATAGTGAAAGTAACCCATTTTGGAGCTTTGTTTTGGTGATTGTTCTCTGCTTTATTTTAATTTATTTATGTACATATTGGATCAAAATTGGCTACAAGTTAAAACAATNAATTAGGCTAATTNAATTGTTAGCTGANTTNGATANAGATTGAATTTACGTCGACTTGAGGTATTTAATTTGGGAGGTTTAATGTGAGTATTCCGCTGTTAGAAACATACAACCGGGCTCCTATCTCATTTGTAAAGGGTGAAGGTGCGTGGCTAGAGACTATNGAAGGTGAAAAGTATCTCGATATGGCGTCTGGTATTGCCGTTAATTCGCTTGGACATGCNAACANAAATCTGNTTAATGCTTTAGAAGCNCAGGCTCGNTTGNTGTGGCATACTTCAAATCTATATACTATTCCCGCCCAAGAAGAATTGGCTCAAATCTTAGTAAAAAGAACGTTTGCGGAGAAAGTNTTTTTTACAAACTCTGGTACCGAAAGTATTGAATGTGCAGTCAAAATGGCCCGAAAATATTATTTTGATAAAGGAATGCACAACAAAAATACAATCGTTACATTTGAGGGTTCATTCCATGGACGATCTATGGCTGCTATTTCAGCTTCTGGCGCAAAAAAATCAAGAGAAGGGTTNGCGCCACTGCTTTCGGGATTTAAAAATCTTCCTTTTAACGATTGTGACTCAATCAAATCTTTTGATTTTAAAGAAGTTTGCGGAATTCTTTTAGAGCCTATTCAAGGAGAAGGTGGTATTATTCCTGCGTCTGAAGAATTTGTGCTAGAACTGAGAGAGCTTTGTAATAAAAATGACGTGTTGCTTATTTTTGATGAAGTTCAGTCGGGAATCGGTCGGACCGGAGATTTTTTTTCGTTTGAACGTTTTGGTATTAGTCCCGATATTGTGACTGTTGCAAAAGGCATTGGTGGTGGGTTTCCAATTGGTTGCTGTTTAGCTACTAGAGATGCGGCCTCAGGATTGACTGCTGGCACACATGGATCAACATTTGGGGGCAACCCTTTGGCGTGTGCAGTTGGCATCGCTGTTTTGAAAGAGATATTTTCTGACGGTTTTTTACAAAATGTTAAAAATAAGGGAAGAATACTTTGCTCGGATTTAGAGAAATTGGTATTGAACAATTCAACGATTTTTGAATTGGTAAGGGGGCGGGGTTTGATGCTTGGTTTAAAGTGTAAAGTCCAAAATTCTGACATTATTGAGCTAGCCTATGAAAACAAATTATTACTTGTTCCAGCCGCTGATAATGTAGTTCGGATCTTGCCACCCTTGAATATAACAGATCAAGAAATTTGTATTGCGCGGGATCGTTTTATAAGTTTGGCTAAAGGTATGAAGGAAAAAATGTGAAAAATTTTTTAGACATTAATAAAGTATCTAAAAGTAGCCTCAAATCTATAATTGAAGACGCAAATGCAATGAAAAAGGGACGGGCAGAGTTTTTGAACGGAGCGCCTGACCGCCAGGGTTTTATGGAGAATTTTATTGTAGGCTTATTGTTTGAAAAACCTTCAACTCGTACACGGGTTTCATTCGATGTTGGCATTCGCCAAATGGGTGGAAAATCAATGATTTTGTCGTCTCACGATTTACAATTACAAAATGGAGAAAGCCTATCGGATACAGCTAAAATTTTATCCCTTTATCTTGATATGCTAGTTATAAGAACCTCAGATGAAAGCAAGCTCTTGGAGTTGGCCAGTAACGCGACTGTTCCAGTAATAAATGGTCTAACTAACCAATCACATCCATGCCAGGTAATGGCCGATATTATGACTTTTGAAGAATTAAAAGGAGATATCAAGCAAAAAAAAGTTGCCTGGGTTGGTGACGCTAATAATGTTTGTACAAGTTATGTTCAAGCGGCAGTGCAATTTGACTTTACTCTTATAATAGGGTCACCTTTTCAATTCGCGCCTGACCAAGATTTGTTAGATTGGGCGAAAAAGCTTGGTGCCTCGGTAAAAGTAGTGTCGGATCCCAATGAAGCCGTAGAGAATGCTGATTTGGTGGTCACTGATACGCATCTATCAATGCATAATAGCGATTTGGATGTTAATTCCAAACTTAAAATCTTAAGGTCTTTTCAAGTTAATCAAGAACTAATGAACAAGGCAAAACAAGATGCAATTTTTATGCATTGTCTTCCAGCCCACCGAGATGTGGAGGTGTCTGGTGATGTAATTGACGGACCTCAGTCTGTTATTTTAGGGGAGGCTTCAAACCGATTGCACGTTCAAAAGGCAATAATGAAATGGTGTATTCGTGAATCTGGTTGATCGTTTTTTTATATACTTACTCAGGAAAATTTCGGGTTAGTTTTAATAAGCTTTCAATATCAATATTTAGGTAATAAACTAAACTAGTGGTAATCAGAGACAAAAATATTACTAAATATAGAATTTTTGAGCTATTGATTTTTGAGATAGATTTTTTTTCTGAACTGTGATCCATCATTTCGCTATGTACCGTTGTCATATCCCCGTCTAAAATATCTGTAGGCTGATGCAAGATGGAACCTCTGTTTTTGGAGGAACTTGGTAAGTTAATGTGCCTACTTATTCCCAGTGCACTTTTATTTTTAAATCGATTAATTGTTTCATCTTGATGTTTTTCTAAGAGAGTGAGGGCGGCTTCTAATTCTTCGAAGGCAGCTTTTTGGGCTTCTCTAAATTCAGTCAGTCTACTGTCAATTATGTTTTCAACCGTTTGATGGTTTTCAGTAAAAGTTTTGATTTTATCTTCTAATTTTATCAGCGTGTCAGAAAATGTGTTAGATGCAACAATTAAAAATTCTTTTTTGTCTTTTTCGAACGCTGCGAGTTTATCGTCGACAATTTTTAGAATTTCTTTCTTGTTTTCTTCAAGCATCTCTTTAGTAAATTCGAGTGATTTTTCAATTTTAGTAGAATTTTTATCAATAGATGCATCTAAATCTGAATTGTTATTTGCAATCTTCTCCTCAATTTTTGCTTGATTGGTATCAATTTTAGTCTTAAATTTTACAACATTGTCTTGGATTTCAGCTATAGTCGCAGTTAACTGTGTGGCTTGACTACCTAAAGACTCCTTTAGGGTTTCTTCAAAACGCGTTTCTAACTTAGCATTTTCTTGAAAAGACTTAGCACTGTATTCCTCAAGCTGTGCGGTTTGTTCGGATAGCTGTACTTCGATGCTTGCTATTTTTTCATTTAATAAGGCCTCAAGAGAGGTTCTATCGGTATGAAGTTTCTTGGCGTGCAGTTGGATTTCACTATCGAGCTCTTTATGTTTTTCTTCCAGTAGTTCAACAACTTTTATCTGCTCGGTATTTAAGAATTTTAATCGTTCTTCAACACCAAGTGTTATATTTTGTCGAATGTCTTCGATTTGATTATTCGATAAAAACTTATCTCGCACTTCTTTGATTTTTTGCTTCATATCCACGTCGGCCATAATCAATTCCTTCAAATTTAAAAGTTAGAGTACCTGAGACATGCAAGGATTGTGCTAACTCTAAATTTTTTCTTAAATGTTTTTCCTGCTCGTGATTATTGAGTTTAACGTTTGCACTTAAATTCTTTTTCACACACGTAAGTTTCGGAGGATATAGTGAATTCTTCCATATTATATCCTGCTTTTTCATAAACGCACATAGTTAAAGTGTCGTCATCTTCATTAATGTAAGATCTTTTAAAACGACATAATATTGGCCCTAAGCTAGGTTTTTTTGCTCTACGTCTACAAGTTGCCGCTTTTCCAAAAACTCTCTCTAATGACCATAGCTCGCAATGAGCATCTTTACCCCCGCTGTAAGTGTATTTCGGCTTCAGGGGGTATTCTTTAGGTTTTCTCGTCTCTTTAACCTCCTCTGCTATTGCAATCTCGGCTATCATGAGTGTGCTTAATAAAAATAGTACTGAAATTTGCTTAAAGAAAACTTTCATTTTGGGCACTCTTGTCGACCTTTGGGCATTACTTTATAAGACATATGTGACTGTAACATAATTTTTAAAACAGTAAAAATATAAATTCTTTTTNNTTGGTGCCCGCTGCCGGACTCGAACCGGCACGACTNTNAGGTCGAGGGATTTTAAGTCCCTTGTGTCTACCAATTCCACCAAGCGGGCTGANGACAACCAATATACTTACTANGAAACTATNTACACGAATAAAAATGAGCGATCAACCAGATAACGNTCNGGGTAAAACACTTTTANATNATATNATATTTTNTAATTTTATAAATTTATATCAAGCAAAGTAAAAATAAAACTGGTAACTATTTACAAAATATGATGTTAGTAGAAGGCAAATATTTCTTATTTAGTTAAGGTTAATTTAACAATGCATCTATTTATAACTTACGTTTCAATGCTAGTATTTTTCTTGGTTGTCGATTACATTATGATTATAAAAATTATTAGCCCGATATTTCAGGCANCCATTCCTGACCTTTTAAGGGATCAGCCAAAATTAGCGGCTGCAGCAGTTTTTTATATTTTTTATGTGTCAGGTGTATATTGGTTTGGAACTTTAGCTGGTATTCGAGCAGGGTCTGTTTTGACAGCGATATTATCGGGAGCATTTTTAGGGTTGCTTGCTTATGCGACTTATGAAGTAACGAATTTTAGTCTTTTGAAAGGCTGGACAATTAATATGGTGATTCTGGATACAGTTTGGGGTGGTGTGCTCGGTGGTTTGACTGCTGGATTTGGGTATTATGTCAGTAGAGCANTATCTAATTAACGGTNNATCTACGACTCTTTTCCGGAAAAGCATAACTTTAGCTCAGCTGTTTTTTCATCTGATAATTTTTGAAAAAGATTTTCTGGCACTTCAAATTCGTGATCTGTTAGATTTGAATTGAGAAAGTTNGGTAACGAGTTCGGCCACGATGTGTTATTTTTTAAATTCAAGGCTTCGTCTATTTTGCCACATGTATCAGGAATAAATGGACGTGAAATATTTGCATAAAGTGCAATCAAGTTGAAAGAAAACCTGATTATACAAGCGGCTCGTTCGGGGTTTTCTTTAAAGTGGCCCCAAGGTGCGGCTTCTTGAAGATATTCATTACCAATTGCCCAAATTGATCGTAATTCTGCGGCCGCTTTCCTTATTTCAATCGATTCAAGATACTCAGATAGTGTGTTCACTTTTTTTGTTAAAGTCTCAATAATGATTTTTTCTCTAGTTGAATAGGCGTTACCCTCTGGAATTTGTGTTCCAAACTTTGCCAAACAGAACTTAGTAACTCGGCTCACAAAGTTACCTAATACGTCGGATAGGTCTTTATTTATGATGTTTTGAAAGCTATCCCAAGTGAAATCAGTGTCTGCGCCTTCAGGGGCATTCGCAAGCAACCACCAGCGCCAATAATCTGATGGTAACGTTTCAAGGGCTTGGTTCATAAAGANGCCTCGATTTTGACTCGTGGAAAATTTTCCCCCTTCGTAAAGTAACCAATTGAACCCTTTGACGTAATCAACCAGTTTCCAAGGCTCGTTCGAGCCCATNAGCGTGGCTGGAAATGATAGGGTATGAAAGGGTATGTTATCTTTGGCCATAAATTGCACATAGTACACATCCGCAGCGCCTTTATCTGTCCGCCACCACCTCTCCCAAGCATCCGATTCTAGACCCTGGTNNTCAGCCCATTCGGCTGTNGCTGCGATATATTCTATTGGAGCATCAAACCAAACATAGAAAACCTTATTTTCTAAACCGGGCCAGATAGTTTCCCCTCGTCTTACAGGTATTCCCCAGTCTAAATCTCTTGTGATTCCTCTATCTTGTAATCCNTCTCCATCTTCTAGCCACTTTTTTGCTATTGAAGTACATAAAATTGGCCAGTTGTTTTTTGTGGCCAGCCATTCAGTTAAACGATCTTTCATCACACTCTGCCTCAAATACAGATGCTTTGTTTCTCTNAGCTCAATTTCAGTAGAGCCAGAGATAGCGGATCTAGGATTTATCAGCTCAATTGGGTTTAATTGTTTAGTACAATTTTCACACTGGTCTCCTCTTGCTTGCTCATATCCACACGCTGGACATGTTCCTTCTAGATATCGGTCTGGAAGGTATCGATTATCGCGAACTGAAAAAAATTGTTGCTCAATGACCTCTTTGATCAAACCAGAATCAAATAGCTTTCCAGCAAAGTATTGTGTCATTTTATGATTTTGTTTTGAAGATGATCGGCCAAAATAGTCAAATGAAAGTGAAAAGCCTTCACTCACTTTTTTCTGTACATTCCACATTTCTTTACAAAATTTTGCAACTGGTTTCTTTGAGACTGCAGCTGCAAGTTCAGCTGGGGTTCCATGCTCATCAGTAGCGCAGACAAAAAGTACCTCATTACCTTTTGCTCGCATGAACCTTGCATAGGCGTCTGCTGGTAATTGACTTCCAATTAGGTTGCCAAGATGCTTGACACCGTTAATGTAAGGNAGTGCAGAGGTAATTAAAATTCGTGCCATTCNGTTCTCCAAAATAAGAGTTCGGATCTCTTTAAATTATTTTACGAAAAAGCGCTAGTGGGAGTATTTATTCTGGGCTTTGTAATCAATTTTCGTTATCCTTAAGTTATCAATCAAGGCTTTAAGATTTTCAAATTTTAATTTATCTTTAGTACCAAGAAAGCTCCATTAGACAGTTAACAATAGATGTAACAAAATAAAATAGTGGTTTAATGTTTTGTCTCCAAAGAAAAAACTTTTTGAAAAAACATAAAATTTAGTTGCCTTTTGGATCTATTACATTTATGTCGCGGATGAAANCAATTATTGGTAGTCAGAAAACAATAAGTAGAGGGTATACTGATGGCGAAGGCAAAATTTGAACGTAACAAGCCGCACGTAAATGTGGGAACCATTGGTCACGTTGACCACGGGAAGACGACTTTGACTGCAGCGATTACGAAGCANTATGGTGAGTTTAAGGCATATGATCAGATTGATGCGGCTCCTGAAGAGCGTGCTCGTGGTATCACGATATCGACGGCTCATGTTGAGTATGAAACTCCTAATCGGCATTATGCCCATGTTGATTGCCCGGGTCACGCNGATTATGTAAAGAATATGATCACTGGAGCTGCGCAGATGGATGGTGCTATTTTAGTGGTCAACGCGGCAGACGGTCCGATGCCACAAACTCGCGAGCACATACTTCTAGCAAGGCAGGTTGGAGTGCCATCACTTGTTGTTTTTATGAATAAGGTTGATCAGGTGGATGACCCTGAACTTTTAGAACTTGTTGAGATGGAAGTAAGAGAGTTATTGTCTTCGTATGATTTTCCTGGTGACGATATTCCGATTATTTCTGGTTCAGCTCTTGCTGCTCTTGAAGGGCGTGATGCTGAGATTGGGGAGTCAAAAATAACAGAACTGATGGCCGCNGTTGATGATTTTATTCCAACACCTGATCGTCCAATAGANCAACCATTTCTTATGCCGATTGAGGATGTTTTTTCNATATCTGGTCGTGGTACCGTTGTAACTGGAAGAGTTGAACGCGGTGTAATAAATGTTGGTGATGAAATAGAAATTGTGGGTATCAAAGANACTTCTAAGACTACNTGTACTGGTGTTGAAATGTTTCGAAAGCTNTTAGATCGTGGAGAAGCTGGNGATAATATNGGTGCTTTGCTNAGNGGNGTTGANCGAGAAGGAGTTGAANGAGGNCANTGTNTNGTTAANCCNGGTTCTGTNACTCCACANACAAAATTTGAAGCAGANGCTTATGTTTTNACAAAAGAAGANGGNGGNAGACANACNCCNTTCTTTGCAAANTATAGNCCTCAATTTTATTTTAGNACNACNGATGTNACNGGTACTGTNGANCTTCCTTCNGGAACNGAGATGGTTATGCCAGGCGACAATCTAAAGTTTACGGTTGAGTTAATTGCTCCAATCGCAATGGAAGAAAAACTTCGTTTTGCTATTCGCGAAGGTGGTCGTACTGTGGGTGCTGGCGTGGTCGCTAAAATTATAGAGTGACGTTAGGAAAGTTAAGTAGCTATGTATAGAACATAGTTGCTTCAATGAAATATTAATGCCTTGGGGCTAATAAAATGCAAAGTCAAAATATAAGAATTAGGTTACAAGCGTTTGATTATAGAGTGCTAGATACCAGTACTCAGGAGATAGTTTCTACAGCTAAGCGAACTGGAGCACAGGTGCGTGGACCAATACCGTTACCGAATAAGATTGAAAAATTTACCGTTTTGCGCGGACCGCACGTTGATAAGAAAAGTCGTGAACAATTTGAGATACGAACTCATAAGCGATTGCTAGATATAATTGATCCTACGCCTCAAACGGTTGATGCGTTGATGAAGCTAGATCTTGCTGCTGGCGTTGATGTTGAGATAAAATTATAAGGAGACCAGGATAATGCGTTCTGGAGTAATTGCTAAGAAGATTGGAATGACTAGGATTTTCACTGAGGATGGAATACAAGTTCCCGTGACGGTTCTTCACATGGATAAGGTACAAGTGGTGTCTACCAGGACTGCCACAAAGGATGGCTACACTGCAGTACAGTTGGGTGCGGGGTCAGCAAAAGTGAAGAATGTTTCGAAGGCAGAAAGAGGACATTTCACCGCGGCTAAAGTAGAGCCAAAGCAAAAGCTTGCCGAGTTTAGGGTAAGCGAGGAAAATATGATTGCTATTGGAGAGGAGTTGACGGCTAACCATTATCTAGCCGGTCAGTATGTTGACGTTGCAGGAGTGTCAATAGGAAAGGGATTCGCTGGTGCAATGAAGAGGCATAATTTTGCCGGACTGAGAGCTTCTCACGGCGTATCAATTTCTCACAGGTCACATGGTTCAACTGGACAATGTCAAGAGCCAGGAAAGGTCTTTAAGGGAAAAAAAATGGCTGGTCATATGGGTGTTGTTAGAGTCACAACACAAAATTTAAAAATTGTAAAAACTGACTCAGATAGAGGTTTAATCATGGTTAAGGGCGCAGTGCCTGGATCTAAAGGTGGCTGGGTTACAATCAAAGATGCAATTAAGAAGCCGTTGGTTGACGGTATTCCACTTCCAGGTGCTTTGCGATCTCAAGAAAAAAATAAGATTGAGGTCGATGGAACTGGCACTTCAGCAAAAGATGATAGTTCGGGGAGTTCTGACGCATGAAATTAGATGTTGTAAAGTTGGAATCTGGGAAAGCAGGGTCTATAAACCTGTCGGAAACTATTTTTGGAGTAGAGCCAAGAAAAGATATATTGCATCGAGTTGTTCGATGGCAATTGGCTCGAAAGCAACAGGGGACCCATAGTGTGTTGACGCGATCTGAGGTGAGCTACTCGACCAAAAAAATTTATAGACAAAAAGGTACTGGCGGGGCCAGACATGGATCTCGTCGAGCGCCGATTTTTAGAAAGGGCGGTGTTTATAAAGGGCCAATCCCGAGAAGTCATGAGCATCATCTTACGAAAAAGTTCAGATCGTTGGGGTTGAAGCATGCGCTTTCATCAAAATTGGCATCTGGTAACTTGGTTATAATCGAAAATACAAAACTACTAGAAGGTAAATCAAAAATTCTTTCCAAGATGTTGATAAATCATGGATGGCGTAAGGCCCTAATTGTTGATGGTGCGGATATCGACATGAATTTTGTTAGGGCGGCAAAAAACATTGACTCTGTAGATGTGTTGCCATGTGCAGGGATAAATGTTTATGACATATTGAAGAAAAATACATTGGTGTTAACACGAGCAGCAGTGAAAGCCTTGGAGGAGCGTTTTAAATGAGTAGGAGTGATTTTTATGACCTGCTGCGTAAACCGGTAATAACAGAAAAAGCTACTAACGCATCAGAAAATGGTGCTGTGGTTTTTGAAGTGTCCATGGATGCGAGCAAACCTCAAATAAAAAAAGCTGTGGAAGAGTTATTTAAGGTGAAAGTCAAAGGTGTAAATACCGTAATCGCTAAAGGAAAGACTAAGCGATTTAAAGGTAAAATCGGAAAGCGTAAGGATGTTAAAAAGGCGTATGTTATGCTTGAGGATGGAAATACAATAGACGTAAGCACTGGGTTGTAAATTAAAATGGAACGAAAGATAATAAGATGGCATTAAAGTCGTATAAGCCAACAACACCCGGTCAGAGGGGATTAGTTCTGATTGATCGGTCAGAGTTATGGAAGGGTCGCCCCGTAAAAGCCTTGACGGAAGGTTTGTCAAAAAAAGGTGGTAGAAATAATGCTGGCAGAATTACCATGCGGCGTAAAGGCGGTGGTGCCAAACGCTTGTACCGCATTATTGATTTTAAGCGCAACAAGCGTGATATAAGTGCGACCGTTGAGCGGATCGAGTATGACCCAAATCGGACTGGTTTTATTGCTTTAATCAAGTACGATGATGGAATTCAGTCTTATATTTTAGCACCTCAAAGATTGTCGGTTGGAGATAAGGTTGTAGCCAGTGAAAAAGCTGATATTAAACCTGGTAATGCGATGCCTTTTACAGGTATGCCTATTGGTACTATTATTCATAATATAGAATTAAAGGCGGGAAAGGGCGGCCAACTAGCTAGGTCAGCTGGCGGCTATGCGCAGTTTGTTGGTAGAGATGGTGGTTATGCGCAGATTAAGCTTTCCTCTGGTGAATTAAGGCTTGTAAGGCAAGAATGTATTGCATCAATTGGCGCGGTATCCAATTCTGATCATTCGAACCAGAATTTAGGTAAAGCTGGGCGAAATCGTCATAAAGGTAAGAGACCATCCGTCCGGGGTGTAGTAATGAATCCTATCGATCATCCACATGGAGGCGGAGAAGGAAGGACCTCTGGTGGTCGGCATCCTGTTACACCCTGGGGCCGTCCCACAAAGGGAGCTCGAACGCGCTCTAATAGATCTACGGATAAATATATCCTGCGTTCACGTCATTCAAAAAAGAAGGGTCGATAGTAAATGTCACGTTCTGTATGGAAAGGTCCTTTCGTGGACGCATATGTTTTAAAGAAAGCTGAGGCGGCCAAAGAGTCAGGGAGGCATGATGTTATAAAGATATGGTCTCGGCGTTCTACAATTTTGCCCCAGTTTGTTGGTTTAACCTTTGGTGTTTACAACGGGAAAAAGCATATACCAGTCAATGTTAGCGAAGAGATGATCGGACAAAAATTCGGAGAATACAGTCCAACGAGGACTTATTTTGGTCATGTGGCAGATAAAAAGGCAAAACGGAAATAGATCATGGGACAAGATAAAAACGAGAGACGAGTAGCTGAAAACGAGGCCATGGCAAAAAGTAAAATGCTAAGAACCAGTGGACAAAAACTTAACCTAGTTGCCCAACTAATAAGAAATAAACCTGTTGATAAGGCACTAGAGGAACTAACTTTTTCAAGAAAAAGGATAGCTATTGATGTAAAGAAGTGTCTCAAATCTGCGATAGCTAATGCCGAAAATAATCATGGATTGGATGTTGATGAGTTAGTGGTGGCGGACGCGTTTGTTGGGAAAAATATTATCTTAAAAAGGGGACGTCCCCGAGCTAGAGGAAGATTTGGTAAGATTTTGAAACCGTTCAGTGAGTTGACAATAAAGGTTCGTCAGGTACCATCAGAAGAGGAAAAATCTTAAATGGGACAGAAAATTAATCCAATAGGGCTTAGGCTTCAAATAAACAGAACTTGGGATAGTAGGTGGTTTGCCAAGAGTAGAGAGTATAGTGACCTTTTACACGAAGATATAGCGATCAGAAATTATGTTAAAAAGCATTGTTCTCAGTCTGGGATTAGTAGGACAGTTATTGAACGTCCACACAAGAAGTGTAGGGTTACAATTCATGCGGCGCGACCGGGGGTCATAATAGGTAAAAAAGGCGCTGACATAGAGACTCTTCGTAAAGCGCTGGCTGAATTAACAGATAGTGAGTTGCACTTAAATATAGTTGAAGTTAGAAAACCTGAAATAGACGCAGCTTTGGTTGCTGAAAGTATAGCTCAGCAGATGGAACGGCGTGTATCTTTTCGTCGAGCTATGAAAAGGTCGGTGCAGAATGCGATGAGGATGGGTGCTTTGGGAATAAGAGTGGATATTGCTGGCCGCCTCGGAGGAGCAGAAATTGCGCGAACAGAGTGGTATGCAGAGGGTAGGGTTCCTCGACACACTTTGCGAGCAGACATAGACTATGCTTTGGCAGAAGGATTAACTGCCTTTGGTATAATAGGTGTTAAGGTGTGGGTTTTCAAAGGTGAGATCATGGAACATGATCCGGCGGGTCGTGACAAGCGTATAAATGAAATGCAAGAGAATGCTGGTGCAAGGCAGTCTCGTAACAAGTAACCAGGGAATAAACAATGCTACAGCCAAAGCGAACTAAGTTTCGTAAGCAGTTTAAAGGCAGAATACACGGTCTAGCCAAGGGTGGTTCAGTAGTAAATTTTGGAAGCTACGGACTCAAGGCGATTGAACCGGAGCGTATTACGTCTCGACAGATTGAAGCGGCCCGTCGGGCACTCACTAGGCACATGAAACGGCAGGGGCGTGTCTGGATTAGAATTTTTCCAGATATTCCGGTTACTGCCAAGCCCATTGAGGTTCGTATGGGAAAAGGAAAGGGATCTGTCGATAGATGGGTAGCAAAAGTAAAACCTGGAAGAGTAATGTTTGAGGTTGACGGCGTCGCAGAAGATGTGGCAAAGGAAGCTCTAAGGCTAGCGGCAATGAAGTTGCCGGTAAAATGTAGATTTATAATGAGAGAAGATTGGTAGTAGTCAGACGGTGGTTCTCACTTACGACTACCAAGCTTTTCGTGGTTAGAAGAATTTATAATGTTTTTGAAAGTATTAGGATGAAAGTTAGCGACTTAAGAGAAAAAACTGAAGATCAGTTAGTTGAAGAGCTAAGTAAGTTTAAGAAAGAAGCTTTCAATCTTCGGTTTCAAAAAGCTACTGGTCAATTAGAAAATACAGCTAGAGTTCGTTTTGTTCGACGAAGTATAGCAAGGATTTCTACCATAATAACGGAAAAAGCTGCGGAAGCAGTAAAATAGTCGGAGTTTTAATTATGCCAAAACGGATTCTTCAAGGAGTGGTGACTAGTAATACCAATAATCAAACAGTTACTGTTCAAGTGGAAAGAAAGTTTACACATCCGATTATGAAGAAAACTATCCGAAAAACTAAGAAGTATAGAGCTCATGATCAGACCAATGTGGTTGGTGTGGGAGACTTGGTAAAAATACAGGAGTGTGCGCCAAGGTCCAAAACAAAAACATGGGAAGTTTTGACAGAGTAATACGTTAGAGCGTAATAAATATTTAATCGAAACCCCGGGGAGTGTTCCCCGCAGGTCGGGAGAAAAAAATGATACAAATGCAGACTAATTTAGACGTGGCAGATAATTCTGGAGCGCGTCGAGTACAATGCATAAAAGTCTTGGGTGGAGCTAAACGTAGAACTGCCTCAGTTGGGGATATAATCGTAGTCTCTGTAAAGGAAGCAATACCTCGAGGTAGGGTTAAAAAAGGTGATGTTCGAAAAGCAGTAGTTGTGCGAACAGCTAAAGAGGTCCGTAGAGAGGATGGAACGTCCATCAGATTTGACAATAATGCTGCGGTTATTTTGACTAACACCGGTGAACCAATTGGAACTCGGATCTTCGGGCCAGTGGTGCGCGAATTAAGGGCTAAAAATTTCATGAAAATAATTTCATTGGCTCCGGAGGTACTATAATGGCTTGTAAACTACGTAAAGGAGACAAGGTTATAGTTTTGAGTGGCAAAGATAAGTCAAAAACCGGTGAAATTACCCAAGTACTAACCAAGAAAAGTAAAGCTCTAGTGTCGGGGGTAAATAATGTTGTCCGGCATACAAAACAGACGCAAAACTCTCAGGGTGGTAGATTAACTAAAGAGATGCCAATCGATCTATCAAATATTGCATTAATTGATCCCAAAAGCGGTGGCCCAACGAGAGTAGGGTTTAAATTTGTTGATGGAAAGAAAGTCAGGTATGCAAAGAAATCAGGAGAGACTGTAAATGACTAATTATATCCCAAGGTTACAGTTACTTTACGATAAAGAGATACGCAAATCTATGAATAGTGAGTATAACTACAAGAACGAAATGATGATACCCCGATTGGATAAGATTGTTCTTAATATGGGTGTTGGAGAAGCGGTGGCAGATAGTAAGAAAATTAAGTCTGCAGTTGCGGATATGATGGCTATTGCAGGGCAGCAACCTGTTATAAACAAAGCTCGGAAATCTATTGCGGGGTTCAAAGTACGTGATGGAATGCCCTTAGGTGTAAAAGTGACTTTGAGACGGGCTAAAATGTACGAGTTTCTCGATCGCTTGGTAAACGTTGCGATGCCGAGGATAAGGGATTTTCGGGGGATTTCTGGTAAGAGTTTTGATGGTCGCGGAAANTANGCAATGGGATTGAAGGAACATTTAGTTTTTCCTGAGATAGAGTTCGATAAAGTTGATACGATTTGGGGCATGGATATTATTGTTTGCACGACGTCTAGGTCGGATAAAGAGGCGAAATCATTACTTAAACTTTTCAATATGCCGTTCATTAGCTGAATTAGTTAGGAGATTACTAAATGGCAAAAGTAGCGCTCGTAAATAGAGAACTTAGAAGACAGAAAACCGTCGNCAAATATGCTGAAAAAAGACGCAATTTGAAGGAGATGGCTAAAGATGAGACTTTGTCCGTCGAAGAGCGGTTTAAAGCCCGTTTGAAGCTGGCAAAACTACCGAGAAATTCGTCTGCTACTCGNCTTCATAGTAGATGTTTAGTTACCGGTAGACCTAAAGCTTTTTATAGAAAATTAAAAATGTCNCGGATAGCTTTGAGAGACCTTGCCTCGCGAGGTGAGATTCCGGGCATGGTNAAATCAAGTTGGTGATGNAGGGGAAATTAAATGTCGATGAATGATCCAGTTGGNGATATGCTAACCCGTATTCGCAACGCGCAGATGAGAAATAANTCAAATGTGAGNACTCCTGCATCCAAGCTTAGGGGNTGGGTTCTNGATGTTTTGAAGTCNGAAGGCTATATCCGNAGTTATGAGTCNGTTGTTGGAAAAGANGGNAAAGCAGCGATTGAAGTCAGCTTAAAATATTTTGATGGTGAGCCGGTAATACGGGAGTTGAGACGTGTTTCCACGCCCGGGAGANGAGTTTATGCCGGAGCAAAAGATATTCCTTATGTGCGTCAAGGTTTGGGTATAGCCATTGTTTCNACTCCTAAGGGGGTTATGTCGGACGGAGAGGCGAGAGCCACTAACGTTGGTGGTGAAATCCTGTGTACTGTTTTCTAGGGAGAAAAAAATGTCGAGAATTGGAAANCAGCCTATAGAACTTCCAAGTGGAGTAGAAGCTGTGATTAATGGTCAAAGTATTGAAGTCAAGGGTCCAAGAGGAAGNAGAACCTTTACGGCAACTGATGATGTATTGATAGCTTTAAATGAAAAAGTGATTTCNGTTAAACCTCGAAGCTTATCGAAAAGGGCAAGGCAGCAATGGGGCATGAGTCGTACTCAAGTAGCAAATCTTGTAATGGGAGTGACTGAAGGTTTTAAAAAGGAGTTAGAAATAAACGGNGTCGGATATAGAGCGGCGATCCAAGGTAATGTGCTAAAATTGTCTCTAGGGTACTCTCATGATGTNGAATTTGAAATTCCNAGTANTGTAAAAATTACCTGTGCNAAGCCAACTGAAATTATGGTNGAGGGGATTGACCAACAGGTAGTTGGCCAGGTTGCNGCNAATATTAGGGCTTGGCGAAAACCTGAACCGTATAAAGGAAAAGGCATNAGATATAAGGGAGAGTATATNTTCGCTAAAGAAGGTAAGAAAAAATAAGGATTAAGTGATGGCTACTGATAGACTTCGGTTATTCAAAAAACGACGACTTCGAGTTAGGAATAAACTTAAAAAGATCAATAAGGATAAAATTAGATTGAGTGTCCACCGCTCATCAAAAAATTTNTATGTACAGTTGATTGATGATCGNAACGGNACCACTGTTGCNGCGGCNTCNACGCTNGAAAAAAGTCTTAANCTCATTGGGAANAATAANGTNGGAGCNGCCAAAAAAATTGGATCAGTAATTGCTGAAAGAGCAAAAAAGGCTGGGGTACAGGACGTATATTTTGACAGAGGCGGTTTCCTTTTCCACGGAAAGGTTAAGGCGCTCGCAGAGGCTGCCCGTGAGGGCGGTCTTAAATTTTAAAAGGAGCTNAGTAAATGGCCAGGGATGATAATCGAAAAGATAGAAAGAATAGAGAGGAAACGCCTGAGTTTGCTGATAGATTAGTTGCAATAAATAGAGTATCAAAAACTGTAAAAGGGGGAAAGCGTTTTGGTTTTGCTGCTTTAGTNGTGGTAGGGGATCAAAAAGGAAGAGTAGGGTTTGGAAAAGGCAAAGCCAAAGAGGTGCCTGAGGCGATCAGGAAAGCGACGGAACAGGCCAAAAGAAAAATTATAAGGGTTCCTCTGAGAGAAGGACGAACACTTCATCANGATATGGATGGTCGCCACGGAGCAGGAAAAGTAGTTTTACGAACTGCCCCAGCGGGTACCGGGATAATTGCTGGAGGACCTATGCGGGCAGTATTTGAAATGCTAGGTATTCAAGATATAGTGGCAAAATCCACTGGATCTCCCAATCCATATAATATGATTCGAGCGACTGTAGATGGTCTAAAAAAAGAGACAAGCCCGCGACTTGTTGCTCAGCGAAGAGGAAAAAAATTATCGGAACTGATACCAAGAAGTGGTGAAATTCCNAAGTCTGATNCNACTGAACGAACAGAGGCGCAAGTATGAAGAAAATGATTTCCGTAAAACAAGTCGGTTCTCCAATTAGGCGCCCACGAGATCAAAAGGCAACATTGATTGGACTTGGCNTGAACAAGATGAANAAAACCCGACAATTAATTGATACACCTGAAGTTAGAGGTATGATAAGTAAGGTNAAACATTTAGTAGAGGTTATTGAAAAGAAAGCCTAACAAACTGCTTTACAAAAAAGATACTTGATCCCAAGCATTTTTTTGTAACTGGATAAGATCAAGACTTTATGGAGAAAATAATGAAACTTAATGAATTATCTGATAATGAGGGTGCGGCGAAATCGAGGAAGCGAGTTGGCAGAGGACCAGGATCTGGTACTGGCAAAACAGGTGGGCGCGGGCTAAAAGGACAAAAATCGAGATCAGGAGTAGCCATTAAAGGTTATGAAGGGGGTCAGATGCCAATTTATATGCGACTCCCTAAACGAGGATTTAATGTTCCTAACCCAAAAAAATATACTGTGATAAATTTAGGAGTTCTGCAAAAATTCATCGATGCTAATAAAGTCGACTTGGGATCGACAGTTACTGAGGACCTTTTGTTGGCTAGTGGCTTGGTAACAAGAAAGCGTGATGGCGTGAGAATATTAGCAAAAGGAAAGTTATCATCCAAAATAAATTTGATCGTAACTGGAGCTTCGAAGGCGGCTATAAAGGCCGTTGAAAAAGCAGGGGGAACATTATCTTTCAATACGGGATAGTGTTTAATTGAAAGAAATGTAAAGTTTTAACGTCAAGAATTTTGGTTAAGGTATAGAGTGATTTAACTCCGAATACAAAATTTAGAACGATTTTTAAAGTTGTTTAGGGGAGAAAAGAAATGGCGTCTGCAGCGGAACAAATGGCCGCAAATATGAATTGGGGTGCGTTTGGAAAAGCTAAAGAATTACAGCAGAGAATTCTTTTCGCACTGGCTCTTCTGATTGTATATAGGATTGGGACCTACATACCTGTACCGGGAATAGATTCAGTTCAGTTGAAAGCCTTTTTTGAACAAGCAAACCAAGGTATTGGGGGTATGCTTAATATGTTCACTGGAGGTGCAGTTGGAAGAATGGCGATATTTGCTCTTGGAATAATGCCATATATAACTGCCTCAATCATTATACAGCTTTTAGCTTCGATGGTACCATATCTTGAGCAGTTAAAAAAAGAGGGAGAGCAGGGAAGAAAAAAAATCAATCAATACACACGGTATGGTACAGTTGTCTTAGCNTTTTTCCAATCTTATGGGATAGCGGCAGGTATAGAAAGCCAAGGGCTAGCATCAGATCCTGGACTATTTTTTAGGGCCTCATGTGTTATCACATTAGTTGGTGGAACAATGTTTCTTATGTGGCTTGGTGAACAAATAACTGCTCGTGGGATCGGGAATGGAATATCTTTGATAATTTTTGTTGGGATAATTGCCGAGCTTCCGAGTGCGTTAGCTCAGTTTTTTGCTTCAGGTCGATCTGGTGCACTTAGCCCACTCATAATTGTAGGTGTTTTACTTATGGTCGTTGTGGTTATCGCCTTTGTGGTGTTCGTAGAACGTGCACTCAGAAAAGTTCATATTCAATATCCTAAACGTCAAGTTGGTATGAAGATGTTCGGAGGTGAGAGCTCAAACTTACCGATAAAACTAAATCCATCTGGGGTTATTCCGGCTATTTTTGCATCATCATTATTATTGCTTCCAACAACAATAAGCACTTTTGCGAAAGAAGATAATTCTGGTTTTATTGGATTGATTTCAGCCTATTTAGGACCAGGTCAGCTTCTTTACTATGTTTTTTTTGGTGGAATGATAGTGTTTTTTGCCTATTTTTATACCTTAAATGTTTCATTCAAAACAGATGATGTTGCGGATAATTTGAAAAAACAAGGTGGNTTTGTTCCAGGTATTCGTCCTGGGGACCGTACAGCNCAATATCTCGAATACGTTGTGGTAAGAGTTNTAGTTTTAGGTTCGGCCTATCTTGCTGCTGTNTGTCTACTCCCAGAAGTTCTTAGATCGCAATTTGCTATACCTTTTTANTTTGGCGGCACATCNCTTTTGATCGTAGTGTCGGTTACTATGGATACAATTACGCAAGTTCAGTCTCATTTACTGGCCCACCAGTATGAAGGATTAATTGAGAAATCTAGATTGGGGGGNAAAAGCCGTCGGAAAGGAAAGCAACGTAGATGAATTTGATATTGCTAGGACCTCCGGGGGCGGGAAAAGGTACTCAGTCAAGGCTTCTTGAGGAAAAGTTTGGTCTGAGGCAGCTTTCAACTGGAGATATGCTNAGAGCGGCAAAAACATCTGNNAGTGAGNTGGGNAAGCTAGTTGCTCAGGTAATGGAAAAAGGAGATTTGGTTACGGATGAAATTGTTATCGGTCTAATTGCNGAGCAAATTGGNTCTCAAACAATGTCAACNGGCTTTATTTTTGATGGATTTCCGCGAACTTTGGCTCAAGCTGACTCGCTATCAACGTTATTTGAAAAAAAAGGACAGCGTTTAGACGTTGTTGTTGAAATGAAGGTTGATGATGAAGCCTTGGTTCGACGGGTGACGGGCCGCTTTAATTGTGATCAGTGTGGTGAGGTTTATCATAGAGACAGTAAACCNCCTAAAATAGAAAATGTTTGTGATCATTGTTTTGCAAAGAACAGCTTCGTTCAAAGGTCTGATGATAATGAAACCTCATTTCGAACAAGATTGGTCAATTATTATAGGGATACATCGCCCTTGATTGGGTACTATCACGCGAAGGGATTATTAAGATCTATTGATGGTTTGCTTGATATAAATACTACTCAAAAAAATATTGTTGAGATTTTGGGCTTTTAAGCTGATTCTCAACTTGACGTTGATGAGATCATCGATATAAGGGGCGTTCTATACGCTAATGAAATANGAATGATATAGACGGGTTGTTCACATTTGTTGAGCCGAGTTTGTGAAAAAAGGTTCTGGAATTACGGAATCGCAAATAGTAGATGGNGAATAGATGGCTAGAATAGCGGGTATAAATTTACCTACAAACAAACGAGTGGTCATTGCGCTTACTTATATCCATGGGATCGGAAATACAGCTTCGAAAGAAATATGTAAGGCGATAGGAATAGCGGACTCGAAGCGTGTTAATGAGATAAGTGACTCTGAAGTCATGCAGATCAGGGAGCATATTGATGCAAACTTGATGGTAGAGGGAGACTTAAGACGAGAAAAGTCCATGAATATTAAGCGTTTAATGGATCTTGGTTGTTACAGAGGNTTAAGACATCGAAGAGGTCTNCCAGTGAGGGGGCAACGAACTTCCACCAATGCAAGAACACGAAAAGGTCCTGCNAAGGCNATAGCTGGTAAGAAGAAGTAGGNNTCAAGNATGGCTAGAGANAAAGTAAAACTTAAGAAAAAAGAGCGGAAAAATATTTCGGCGGGAGTAGCGCANATTAATTCNAGTTTNAATAATACNAAAATACTTATTTCTGATGCGCAGGGTAATGCGATAGCTTGGTCTTCATCCGGTACAATGGGATTTAAGGGCTCACGCAAGTCTACCCCGTATGCAGCGCAAATGGCTGCAGAGGATGCTGCTAGAAAGGCACAGGAACATGGAGTAAAAACTTTGGAAGTGCAGGTGCAAGGTCCAGGTTCNGGCCGAGAGTCTGCACTGCGAGCATTGTCAGCGCTAGGTCTAATAGTTACTTCAATAAGAGATGTAACTCCAATGGCGCATAACGGGTGCCGGCCACCAAAGCGTCGAAGGGTTTAACAAAACGGCAAGTATGTACAACTAACTGAAAAATTCTATCACCCTCGGGCGTCATAAATCACTTGGATCCGATTCGTGACAAGAATGGAGGAAAAATGATCCATAAAAACTGGCAAGAACTTATTAGACCTGGCGGTCTGGAAATTAAACCTGGAGCTGATCCCGTACGGATGGCTACGATAGTGGTAGAACCTCTTGAGCGAGGATTTGGGTTAACGCTTGGTAATGCCTTAAGAAGAATATTACTGTCTTCTTTGCAGGGAGCAGCGATTACAGCTGTCCAAATAGATAATGTATTACATGAGTTCTCCTCGGTTGCTGGCGTGAGAGAGGATGTAACTGATATTGTTTTGAATTTTAAAGGTGTTTCGGTTGGAATGGAAGTCGAAGGACCAAAAAGACTGTCGGTTACAGCCAAGGGTCCTGGAGTTGTGACTGCCGCTGACATTGAGGAAACTAATGGAATAGAGATTTTAAACAAAGACCACGTTATTTGTCATCTGGATGAAGGCGCATCTCTGTCGATAGAGCTTACGGTAGAAAATGGAAAAGGTTATGTGCCAGCAGAAAAGAATAGATCAGAAGATGCGCCAATTGGATTAATTGCGGTAGATTCGCTTTTTTCTCCTGTCAGGAAAGTATCGTACAAGGTTGAGCCAACAAGAGAAGGTCAAGTGCTAGATTATGATAAACTGACTATGGAAATTGAAACAGATGGGTCTATTTCAGCCGATGACGCACTGGCTTTTTCTGCTCGAATTTTGCAAGATCAACTTTCAGTTTTTGTTAATTTTGATGAACCTGAAGCAGCAAGTAGAGAAGACGAGGAGGACGATCTTGAGTTTAATCCACTACTGTTGAAGAAAGTTGATGAGCTAGAACTTTCGGTAAGATCAGCAAATTGTCTGAAGAACGATAATATTGTTTATATCGGTGATTTAATTCAGAAAACCGAGGCTGAAATGCTCAGAACACCTAATTTCGGTCGTAAATCACTAAATGAAATAAAGGAAGTTTTGACGGTAATGGGGTTGCATTTAGGAATGGATGTAGTGGATTGGCCTCCAGACAATATTGAAGAACTAGCAAAAAAATATGAGGACCATTACTAAATAAAATGTAGTGTGATCAGTAATAACATTTAAGGTATTGAAGCTATCTGCGTTTGATTTGTTGGAGTAGAAGAGGAAAATAAAATGCGCCATGGAAATGGGTACCGTAAGCTAAATAGAACTCATGAGCATCGAAAAGCTATGTTTGCTAACATGGTTTGTAGTATTATTGAACATGAACAGATTAAAACAACAGTTCCTAAGGCTAAGGAACTTAAAAAAATTATAGATAAAATTATAACATTAGGTAAAAAAGGTGACTTGCATTCACGGAGGATCGCAGGATCCAGAGTAAGACAAGATGCTGCTGTTAGAAAACTTTTTGATATATTGGGGCCGCGTTATAAAGAACGAAATGGAGGTTATTCCAGAGTTTTAAAAGCAGGATATAGATACGGTGATAACGCACCAATGGCAATTATTGAGCTAGTTGATAGAGATATAGCGGCCAAGGGCGCCTCTGACAAAGCACGTGTAGCTCAACTCGAAGAGGCAGAATCAACCTAAATCTTACTATGATTCTATTTTGCAAAATTACTAAGTTTTGATCTTTATTTTGTCTTATTGAATCAACCAAAGATTGAGATTAATGAGTGATTTATTCAATCATTTACCAATTGCTTTTGGGGTAGTTCCAAATAATTAGGTTAGCGTATGGGGCCAAAAGACTTATCTGATGTTGTTGGTCAAGAGAATATTTTAGGTGCTGACGGGTTGCTTTTACAATGTTTTAAAAGCAATCGATCGGCTTCCAATGTTTTTCTAGGTCCTCTGGTGTTGGTAAGACAACAATAGCACAACTTATTTCAGCACAGAGCGATAGTGCCTTTATTCACCGTAGCGCAATTGATTGCGGTGTTGCTGATTTAAGAAAAATATTTAGTGGGGCTCGTGCAAGAAAAGGATCAAAACGAGGAACAGTATTACTGATAGATGAAATACACCGTTTCAATCGATCGCAGCAAGATAGTTTTTTTCCTCATATAGAGGATGGCTCGATTAGATTAATAAGGGCCACAGCTGAAGACTCAAATTTTTAGAGGTGCTTTGAGGATTGCTTATGAAGATATCGGATTGACAGATATAAAGGCCTAGCAAATATGCTTCACTGCGTGATCATCTTTTGAACGACTAAAAAGTCCAGAAGCCGATATTGAATTGGCCCAAGCTATAATTTACCTTGCTTTAGCACCCATGTCGAAGGCAGTTTGTGGGGCTTACTCGGGATCTTATAATTTTGCTCAGACTTCATCGCAGGCTCTTCCGCCCAAACAGCTTACGAAACAACATGCTGACAAGGAACCTACTGAGGAAAAAAATATTCTAGTTTTGAAGATACCAGTGACAAACTCTCTGAAAAATTTTTTTCCTAAACGAACTAGCTCAAGTAAATTTTTACGAACCAGTTGAACGTGGGTACGAGCGCGAACTGAAAAAGTTCTTATATATTTATAGGTTAAATCATTGAACTAGCACTCAATAAAAAAAGAGAAGCTAGTTTTCTGAATTTATATGTCCACTTACTGAAGGTGACATTTTGAGACACGATATATTGTACTGTGTCTAATTTTCAAGTGATAGTCATTTGGTCAAACCAATATTTTTACGTAAAATTTCGTTTTAACTAGTTTAGTTTTGGTGGATGGAATTACAAACTGAGGAAAATCATAAGATTGGAGAGCAGTTTGAACTTTCTTTATTGTAAAAAAGGGAAAGAGTTTTGTTCACTGTTTAAAATTGTAAATTACTTTTTTCAACAATATCAAAATGGGTGAATTGCCTGTTGCTAACTCCTATGTTAGTTTTTGATCCTAGTGTTTTTCTTAAGAAGTTATTTTTATGCTGTCACAGGTTACTTTGCACAATATTTTGCCGGAAGATCAAGATCAGAGATTGGATCGATGGTTGAAACGACATTTCCCTGCACTGAATCAAATCAAAATTGAGAAATTATGTCGAAAAGGGGAAATTCGTATCAATAGTGGTCGGGTAAAGCCATCAAAGCGTCTTATTTCGGGTGAAGTTGTGAGGATCCCTCCTCTTCATCCAGTAGATTCCAAAAATGAAAAGAAAACAAAAGTAGTTGCAGAATCTGATGCTGTTATGATAAAAAATGCAGTTATCTTTGAGGATAGTCATTTCATTGCAATTAATAAGCCTGCAGGGCTGGCAGTCCAAGGGGGTACTGGTCAGAAAGATAGACATGTTGACTCATTAATAGAAGCTTTCAGGGCAGAAAAGTCAGAGAAGCCAAAATTAGTGCATCGATTGGATAAGGATACATCTGGCATCCTGCTTTTAGCTAAAAATCGAAAAATGGCGGAGCTCTTAACAAAGAGTTTTAAATCAAAGAAAATTCAAAAGATTTACTGGGCTTTAGTTGCCGGCAGTCCTGAAAAAGATATAGGAACAATTCGGATTTCTTTGAAGAAGAGCCAATTATCATCGGGCTTTGAAAAAATGGTTCCTATTTTTTCCCATGATGAGATAAATCACCCTAGTGCAAAGCGAGCTATCACCGACTATGTGGTTATAGAGAAAGTATCGCAAAGAGCAACTTGGTTGGGTTTGTCGCCAATAACTGGAAGAACGCATCAATTACGGTCGCACATGGCAGCGATTGGTTGCCCAATTGTTGGTGACACTAAATACGGTGGTAGAAACCAAACCAACAATGGTGAAGGGTGGGGTGCGCAGATAGGCGGGGTCATAAGTAGAAAGCTACACCTACACGCACGATCACTAAGTTTTGAGCACCCTATCACAAAAAACTTAATCTTTTTGGAGGCAGACTTACCCGCTCACATGGCCACCTCTTGGAATATTTTCAATTGGGATCTTAAATGGGCACCAAAGGACCCGTTTGAAATATATGAGTAAAAGAATATTTTACGTTTGAGAGAGAGTGCTATGTCAGTTTGGGTAAAAAAAAAAACGTGGGTTAATACCTCAGTAGAATTGGTTGGGTCGTCGTTTGCAGTCCTTTTGGATGACGAGTATTTACATACACCAAAAAAAGCTAAAGTTTTGTTGCCGACTCAAAGATTAGCTGAAAAATTGGCTGACGAATGGCAAACCCAATCGGAAAATATAGATCCGTCAACAATGCCTTATTCTCGATTAGTTAATTCTGCCATAGACAAAGTACAAGCAAATTTTGACTCGATTGTTTTAGATTTGCTGGCATATGGCGATACAGATTTGGTTTGCTACCGAGCAGAATCTCCACGAGATCTCGTATTATTGCAACAAAAAAATTGGGATCCTATTTTACTGTGGGCAAAAAAAAACTTAGATGTTGATCTAAAAATTACCACCGGGATTACCTACAAACCTCAAAATTTAACTGAAAGACAAAAACTTTTTAAATTAATAAATTCATATGATTTTTTTTCTCTAACCGGATTTTATGATTTAGTGACCATTTCTGGGTCTTTGCTGGTTGCTCTCGCAGTGATTAACAATCATATATCGCCTCTGGTTGGTTTAGACCTCTCGTTTTTGGAGGAAGATTGGCAAAGAAAAAAATGGGGTCAAGATGAAGAATCAATTAACAATAAGTCCAACAAGCTTGAAGAATTCCAAATAGCATTTAATTTTTTAAGTCTTTTAGCATAACAATGTTGAATCAAAATTTCAGCTCTACGTCTATATATATCCGGTTAAACTTAGCACCTACTATATATAGAAAAATAAAAGTCCCCTTTTGGAGCATTTCTTGGCTTTAAAAAATGAATCCTTGACCTGACGTGTGAGCCCATTAAAACAAGGCATTGATCAATAAGATCTAAGCAATCTCCTGAGTGAATATTTACTTTGTTCAGGGTGAAAACATCTGGAAGAGGTTTAAATGAAAAAATCAATTATTTTAGGTATATTTGCAGCGGTTGGGTTAACTGCTGGCATAGCCACTGCTGGGACACTAGACGACGTCAAAGCAAAAGGCTTCGTTCAATGTGGGGTATCTACTGGTGCTCCTGGATTTGCATTCCCCAATGATGCTGGTGAATGGGCAGGACTTGATGTCGATTATTGTAGAGCCTTATCGTCAGCAATCTTCAACGATCCGAAGGCCGTTAAATTCACTCCGTTATCATCAGCTGTGCGGTTTACAGCTCTAGGGTCTGGTGAGGTTGATATTCTGGCTCGTAACACAACATGGACTTTTAGCCGTGATACTGATCTCAAGCAAACTTTCTTGGGCGTTAATTATTACGACGGTCAAGGTTTCATGGTGAAAAAGGATTTGGGTGTAAATTCAACTCTTGAGTTGGATGGCGCGACAATTTGTATTCAGGTTGGAACTACTACAGAATTAAACCTAGCGGACTATTTTAAGGCTAACGGGATGAGCTATGATCCAGTGCCAACTGCCGATAATGCTGAGTCGCAGCAGCAATATTTAGCTGGTGCCTGTGATGCATACACTACAGACGCGTCTGCTCTTTATGGAACGCGGGCAAACTTAGAAGTTCCTGGTGATCATGTGGTGCTACCAGAAATTATTTCTAAAGAGCCTTTAGGACCCTTGGTGCGTCATGGTGATGATCAATGGGCTGATATTGGTCGATGGGTTCTTAACGCAATGATTATCGCTGAGGAGAAAGGCATAACATCGGCTAATATTGACTCGTTTGGTGACTCAAAAGATGCTGAGATCCATAGGCTTTTAGGGACTGGCGACTCAGATTTGGGAGCAATGACTGGCCTACCAAAAGACGGTCTTTACAATTCTTTAAAGCACATTGGGAACTATGCTGAGATTTTTGAACGAAATCTTGGAGAAGCGACTGGAATAAACATTAACCGAGGTTTGAATGAACTTTGGACTAATGGTGGAATTCTTTATTCCCCGCCGTATAGATAATAAGATCAAGGGCGCTCTTGAGCGCCCTTAATTTTTTTAATATAATTTTCAATACTTTTGAATTGAGGTTTTCGAGATGAGCACCGATCTTTATCCTACGGAAAAGTTTAGGTTGGGTATGCTCCTCGGTGATACCAGATATAGATCCACCACTATTCAGGTTATTGCATTTATAGTTTTTGTATCAGTAGCTTTTTGGCTCATAGATAACACTGCAAAAAATTTAGCAAGTCTAGGCAAAGAAATTGATTTTAGTTTTCTAAGTATGAGGGCTGGTTATGATATTAACCAACGACTAATAGAGTACTCAAGCGATAGTACCCACGCCAGGGCTGCTGTTGTAGGAATTCTAAATACTCTCCTAGTTGCATTTTTTGGGTGTGTAATTGCGACTGTGCTTGGCTTGTTTGTTGGAATTCTCAGACTATCAAATAATTGGATAGTTTCTCGACTTACCAGTATTTATATCGAAGGATTTCGGAATATTCCGGTTTTGCTATGGATAGTCATGTTTTTTGCCTTCTTGACTGAGATGACTCCGGCGCCACGGGCGTTCAAAGGAGAAGACCCTTCTGCAAGTATGTTGTTCTTTGATAGCGTCGCGATCACTAATCGGGGAACCTATTTCCCAATGCCAATATTTGGTGATGGTTCGATTTTTGTAGTTTTAGTGTTTTCACTATCGTTAATCGCGGTACTAGCCTATCTAAGGTACGCAAGGAACTTACAAAGGCAAACAGGTAAAATATTACCAAGATTTACAGTGTCCGCATTATTATTATTAGCACCTGCAGTTCTTACATATTTTATATTAGGATCGCCAATTCAGTTAGAGTACCCGTATTTAAAGGGATTCAATTTCAAAGATGGTATTCACCTTCGGAATTCTTTTTTAGCACTAACGTTAGCATTGGGAGTTTATACTTCTGCCTACATAGCTGAGCTTGTAAGATCCGGAATACAGGCGATACCGAAGGGTCAGACGGAGGCATCTTCAGCGCTAGGGTTAAGGCCAAATCGTGTAATGAGTTTAATCATCCTGCCGCAAGCGGTAAGAATTATAGTACCTCCAGTTATTTCNCAATTTTTAAATATTACNAAGAATTCCTCTCTTGCAATTGCTGTAGGTTANATGGATGTTAGGTCNACGCTAGGNGGTATTACGTTGAATCAAACTGGCCGAGAGATGGAGTCAATGCTATTGCTNATGATATTTTATCTTGTTGTATCATTGGCAATTTCGTCCCTGATTAATTTTTTTAATAAAGCTTTTGAAATTAGGGAGCGGTAAGTTGAAGGATCCTAGTTTCGTGAGAGTTAATGAAATCCCGCCTTCACCTCCTCCGATTGGTCAATCGGGTTTCATTAAGTGGTTGCGCGAAAATTTATTTTCTAATTGGTTTAATACATTTTTAACAATCATTTCATTGTATCTAATAGGATACGTGCTTGCGCATATAATTCCCTGGGCTGCAGGTGGGAATTGGGGNGCATCTTCATTACGAGAATGTAGAGATCAAAGTGGTAGTGCAGCTTGCTTCTCCGTACTGACGGTAAGATGGAAGCAGATAATTTTTGGTTTTTATCCAAGCGAAGAATATTGGAGACCNGTTCTNGCGTTTTTACTAATGATCGTGGCATTGTTACCNATNCTTTTTNANAAATTATTTAAGTTCNTCTGGATCTCNATTGTTTATCCCGGGGTCGCTATTTGGCTNCTTTGGGGTGGNTCTTTATGGCCGGTGTTCAATTTTTACCTTGGTATTATTTTGGGTGCATATTTTTNATATTTTCTTCAGAGTAAAACAAGGCTTTCAGTGNTGATTAGCTTTTTAGGNGGGTTAGGTGCNTTTCTNGTGGTNATAAATGTTGTTTCNGAACCCCTNGTAAATATTNTAGATANTCTTGTGAACACTGATCTNGTTGTAGTTGANTCAGCTCAGTTTGGTGGTTTCTTATTATCAGTGATGCTTGGAGTAGCCAGTATATCTACGTGCTTTCCACTTGGAGTTTTACTTGCATTGGGTCGACAGTCTAAATTACCGCTTGTAACAATGATTTGTGTCGGATTTATTGAATTCATAAGAGGAGTACCTCTTATAACGCTTCTTTTCGTAGCTTCTGTCTTACTNAANTATTTNCTTCCGCCTGGAACTAGTTTTGATTTAATTTTACGCGTGTTCATAATGTTGACTTTGTTCTCTGCCGCTTATCAAGCGGAGGTAATTCGAGGTGGTATTGCAGCTCTTCCTGTTGGGCAATACGAAGCTGCTAACTCGATGGGTTTAACTTATTGGCAATCTCAGAGATTGATTATAATGCCGCAGGCTTTGAAAATATCTATNCCAGGAACAACTAATAATTTCATCGCAATTTTCAAGGATACGACGTTAGTGTCGATAATTGGTCTGCTTGATCCNGTTGGTATGGCATCTGCTATANGAGCTGATCAAACATGGAATGGAATTTATTGGGAATTATTTGTAGCGATTGGTTCTTTATATTTTATTTTTTGCTTCAGTATGTCTCGGTATTCACTTTACTTAGAACGACAACTTCAAACTGATGTCAATTAAGGAGATGTAGATTATGGTGNCAACAAATAAAAAACAAAAAAGTGTAACAACTAATATGGTTGTAACTGACGAAGTTGCGATCCATATATCTACTATGAACAAATGGTTTGGCACTTTTCACGTTTTGCGTGATATCAATTTAGAGGTTATGCGTGGGGAAAGAATAGTTGTCTGTGGTCCGTCAGGTTCTGGTAAGTCTACATTAATTAGGTGCATAAANCGGCTTGAGGAGCACCAAAAGGGAAAGATAGTAGTAGATGGAACAGAACTAACTACGGATCTGAAAAATATTGATAAAATACGGTCTGAGGTAGGAATGGTATTTCAACACTTTAATTTGTTTCCTCATTTAACAATTCTTGAAAACTGTACTTTGGCGCCAATTTGGGTCAGAAAAACACCGCAAAAGGAAGCAGANTTAATAGCAATGGAAATTTTAGAAAAAGTCAAGATTCCAGAGCAAGCGTTGAAATATCCGGGTCAACTTTCGGGTGGACAGCANCAACGAGTTGCCATTGCCCGCTCTTTGTGTATGCGCCCAAGGATTATGTTGTTTGATGAACCAACATCAGCACTTGATCCTGAAATGATAAAAGAGGTTTTAGACACTATGATTGAGTTAGCTCAAGATGGTATGACTATGATCTGTGTTACCCATGAAATGGGTTTTGCGCGACAGGTGGCTAATAGAGTAATTTTTATGGACGAAGGACAAATAGTTGAACAAAATGAGCCTGAGGAATTCTTTAATAATCCGAGGTCNGATAGAACTAAACTGTTTTTAAGTCAAATCTTGGGCCACTAGTAAGTTTATTATTTCCTGATTAATGTCCCCGCTCCATAATCTGTGAATAGTTCAATCAGACAAGCATTTTGTGATCTTCCATCAAGAATTACCGTAGCTCGTACACCACCTTCTAGAGCGTTGATTGCAGTCTCAGCTTTGGGAATCATTCCTTTAACAATAGATCCATCTTTGATCAGTTCCCGTACATCATTAATTGTAAGTTTTGTGAGTAAGTCTCCATTTTTATTCTTTACTCCTTCAATATCGGTGAGCAGTAAAAGGCGGTCAGCCAATAAAGCTGCTGCAATTTCCCCAGCAGCAGTATCTGCATTTACATTATANGTCTGACCATCCTTTCCAATACCTATCGGTGCAACGACTGGGATAAAGTCACTTTCAAGGAAATTCCTGAGTATTTCAGGGTTTATCTCGGTGGGGTAACCAACAAAGCCAAGCTTTGGATTATCCGGCTTGCAAATCATTAAGTTCGCATCTTTGCCNGAAAGACCGATAGCTTTTCCACCTTGGTTATTGATTGCAGATACAATGTTCTTATTGACACTGCCAGATAGAACCATTTCGATAATAGGAATTGCTTCTTTATCAGTAACTCTCTTCCCATCAATAAAATTNGATTTGATATTAATTTTGTGTAAGAAGGCGTCTATTGCAGGTCCACCACCATGAATTATAATTGGATTTACATTACATTGTTTCATAAGCACAATATCTCGGGCGAAGTTTGCCATTGCACTATCATCGGACATTGCATGGCCTCCAAGTTTTATTACGATTATTGCCCCGTCGTACCGCTGAATATATGGAAGAGCTTGAGCTAGCGTCCTTGCAGTTGAGACGGAGTCTTTTGTTTCAGATTTTAGTTCTGCCATGGTATTTTCTCCTAGCTCATTCTAAGTATCGCTTATTTGGTACAATTCTCTAAAGATTAGTTTATTTAACTTATATTTGCTATAGTGGTCCTAAGAGTTTCGATCCCATCCATCTTGGTTGATGAAGTCAATAATATTGCTGGAAATGCAGCTGGATGTTTCTGAAGCGCTTCACGGGTTTTTTCTATCGATTGAGTTAATTCATATTGTTTTGGTTTGTCAATTTTGGTCATTACTATTTGAAACGTCACGGCAGCTTTATCTAACAGCGCCATTATATTTTCATCTACTTGTTTGACCCCATGTCGGCTATCGATGAGTAAGAAGACACGTCGTAACAAAATTCGTCCAGTGAGATAATTTTTTAAAAGCTCTTGCCATTTTTCAACTTTTCTGACGGGGGCATACGCATAACCGTATCCAGGTAAATCAACTAAGTAATTTGTTTCCGCCAACGAAAAAAAATTTATTTCCTGGGTTCTTCCTGGCGTATTTGAAGATCGTGCTAGCGATTTTCTAAAAGTCAGAGCGTTTATTAGAGATGATTTCCCAACGTTTGAGCGTCCTGCAAAACAAATCTCTATTCGTTCATCATTTGGAAGTCCTGATATATCGACTACTCCTTTCAGGAACTTTACATCCTTTGAAAATAGTGAGTGGCCCTTTTGTCTATCGAGCTCGGTTTCTATTTGGGCTATTGGAAATTTAAGCACGGCTCCCTACTTTACGAGGTATCGTTTGATCGTTTGAATGTCTCTTTTATATTTCCAAAAATGTCAGGCTTTACTCCTTGACTTGCCATTATAGCATACTGTTGAATGAAAGTTATTGTATTATTAGCAACCCAATAGATAACTAATCCAGAAGCAAATTGACCGAGCATAAACATAAAAACCCAGGGCATCCAAGCAAATATCATAGCTTGTGTTTTATCAGTTGGCGCTGGATTAAGTTTCTGTTGTAACCACATAGTAACCCCCATCAATATTGGGTACACTCCAATGGAAATGATTGCTAAAATACTTCCTGGCTCAGGAGGAGCGAATGGAAGCAATCCAAACAAGTTTAAAATAGAACTTGGATCGGGTGCTGACAGGTCGGTTATCCACCCGACAAATGGAGCGTGTCTAACCTCTATGGTGACAAACAGTACCTTATAAAGGGAAAAGAAAATCGGTATTTGAGGTAAGATTGGTAAACAGCCTGCAGCTGGATTTACTTTCTCTTTTTTATAAAGCGCCATCATTTCTTGCTGCATTTTCATGCGATCGCCACCAGTTTTTTCCTTTATCTTTTCCATTTCAGGTTGCAGTTTTTTCATTCGGGACATTGACACGTAGGATTTGTAGGCTAGAGGTAGAAGAGCCGTTTTAATTGCCAGTGTCAGAAGAATTATAGACCAACCCATATTGCCAGTTAGGTCGTTAAAGAATGACAACATTGAAAAGATTGGTTTCGTTAGAAAGAAAAACCAACCCCAATCAACCGCGTCAACAAAGTTTTCGACACCAAGATTTCTTTGATAGTTCTTGATAGTATTTACTTCTTTTGCTCCGGCAAAGAAATGTGTAGTCACAATTTTTTCTGCGCCAGATTTTACGTCGAAAATCGGTAAACGCATATCTGTCTGATAAGTGTCCGTTTGCGGAGTATATTTCGATGCCATTCGAAACTTTTGGCCAGCTGGAGGAATTAGCGTTGTCATCCAATACTTATCAGTAAACCCAATCCATCCATTTTGCTCTACAGAGTGAATTGTAACATTCCCATTCTCATTTTGAATAAAAGGCTGATCTGGCAATTTTTTATATTTTTGTTCTATAAGTTCACTATCCTTAGACGCTACTACACCTTCATGCAGAATATAAAAGCCAATTGTATCTGGCTTTCCATGTCGAGCGATTATGCCGTACGGGGCTAACCTAATATTCTGGTTTGATTGGTTAATAACTGACTGCCTGATTGTGAACATAAAATTTTCATCTACGGATATTTGCCGTTGGAATATTATGCCATTATTATTTTTCCATTGAAGGGTTATTGGATTATCCTCTGAGAGGGTTCGACCGGATACTAATGACCACGTTGTATTGGCGTTTGGAACATCTTTCAAAGAAAGTCCCAATACCGCCGTCCATCCATAGGAGGCATAATACGATTTGTCTTCGCTTGCTGGTGTCAACATCNCTACATTTNTTGAGCCAGATTTTTGTTCTTCAAAATAATCAATTAGTTTGAGATCGTCAATTCTGCCTCCTTTNAACCAGATAGAACCACTNAGTCTGGAAGTCTCAATTTGCACGCGTTTAATTTTAGCATCGTCANTANTATGTGAAAGCTGTTTAGTCATCGTTGAAGATGTTGACGGTGCTTGAAATTTATTTTGTTCTTCCAATAAATTATTTTCTTCTAATTGATTTTGATTTGGTACTTCTGGGGGAAATAAGAGCATCCAACCAATTAAAACGAGAAAGCTTAGAGCTGTCGCTAAAAGTAAATTCTTGTTTTGATCGTCCATCTGACACTCCAATATTGCTGTGAGTTTCTACCTTATTTTGACCACGGTTGAATACTTATACCTATGGTTCGTCAAGGTTTTATTTATAATTTTTGGTTCTTTTTTTCTGGCACAGGGTCAAAACCCTCACTGCCCCATGGATTACATTTAATCAGTCGTTTTATTGTTAGCCGTAGACCGTGAATTACACCGTGTTTTTCTAGGGCTTCAATCGCATATGCTGAGCAGGAGGGTTGAAACCTACAGTTCCGCCCTAAAAGTGGACTTAGAATTAGCTGGTATGCTCTTATAGGAATTATAACTATACGTATAAAAAAGCTCATTTCATTAGGATTTCTCAAAATTATGAATTTGGTTCACTGCTTTGAAGAATGACTTTTTTAAGTTTTCAAAATCCATTTCTTCTGTTTGCTTATAATGTCCGATNAAAACATAATCCCAACCGGTCTTTCCTATGTCTGATAAGTATTCTCGCGCTAAGCATCGNAACCGTCGCTTAGCCTTATTACGCCTGACNGCGTTACCTATTTTTTTAGAGCAGGTAAAGCCAACTCTAATGACGCAACTATTTACAGTGCAGTCCTGTTCCGATCGCTTTCTCGCTTGCAAGTTCAATCCGTTAGCTCGAACTCGAAATTTTGAACCAACGGCTAGAAAGTCTTTTCGCTTCACGATCTTAACAANCTTTTCGNTATTCTTACTAAGAAGCTTTTCTTTTAATTTTATACACTTGGTATTAATTTCTCGGGATTTTTCCATTCTATCCCAAACCTACCACCCGTTCTAATTTAACAATTACGCAGTCAGTTTCCTTCTGCCTTGCGCTCTACGCCTGTTAATGATCTTCCGTCCATTCGGCGTGGCCATTCTTGAACGAAATCCATGACGTCGCTTTCTCACTAAATTACTTGGTTGAAATGTACGCTTCAATCGAGTCTCCTAAAACTTTGTGTTTCTAAGCGATTTTTTCACTTGTATCTTCTCACCTACAANAAAATANTTNATTAATATGATTTTTATTAAAAGTCAATTGAGATAGAGGACAATATTTAAGCAACATGCTAGAACCACATCACCTTTAATTCAAAAGACATCAAGGGAGAAGAATATTTTGAAATTTATGTTAGGATTCGTGCGTTACAANCTAATAATAATTTTTGCGATTATATCTCTAGGCCTGGGAATCGGATCTCACAAATATCTGAACTTTGAAATNCTTTTTGCAACAATTAGTACNTCCCTTGTTATAATTGAGAAATTCAAACCAATTATCGCCTTATTATATTTTTTGGGTTANAGCATCATCGTTATGTTTTCTATTCCGGTTGCTAGTCTTTTGACAGTTACTAGCGGTTACTTGTTTGGTTCTTTGTTAGGAGGACTCGTTGCNTTTTCTGGTGCACTAGTTGGTTCTTCATGTCTATTTCTGATTGTCAGAGCAGGAACAAAACTTCACTTAGAAGCAAAATTAAGGTCTAATCCCATATTAAGTGTTATAAGCGCAGAAATTTACGAAAATCAGTTCAGATATTTGTTGTTTTTGCGGTTTTTTCCCGTTTTTCCTTTTTGGATAGTTAATTTGGCTCCCGCAATTTTAGGTATCAAATTTTGGGTTGTTTTTTTTACGACATTTATTGGAATACTTCCAGGCACNTTCCTGATTGCTGCTATCGGAGAGAGTCTTCGTATTATTTCTAAACCAACGATCGAGGATGTGTACGAACTAACATCAAATCCTAAATTTTTACTTTTGTTCCTAATATTATCGTTTATTCTGATTGTCCCAACTATATTAAAAATCTGGCAAAAAAAAAGGTGAANCTAAAACACCTCANAACNAACTCTCTAATAGCAATAGCAAAAAAATGACTAAATTCGCAAAATAGACAACTTATGTATATTGACCAAAAAATTTAACAAAAAGTTTACTTCTTTCTTGAATACAGTTTAACTGATGGCTATTAAAAACNAATAGCACCGATAGCTCAGCTGGATAGAGTACCTGACTACGAATCAGGGGGTCGGGAGTTCGAATCTTCCTCGGTGCGCCATTAACTTTTGAGTGGATTTATAGACANGATATTCTTTTCGAATAATAAGTTNTGGTAAAANTAATTTTAAAGTGTCAGCTTGAATAAGTTNAGAGTGGTATCGACGAAAATATTCGAAACGCGGTCAAGACATCTNGGGTTTTTAATTCTNTCAATCGGCTCCAAAGCGACCTCTGGTCAATTTAAGGCGANTTCAGTGATAATTTTTGGTATTCTTGCCNAAAGGGTTTGTTTTAAAAAGCTAAAGTATTTGTTCNANGGTTCGCAGTTGCTTGAGGTGTAGTTAGAGGTTTCACAAACTTTCANCTCTATCACGGCGAAAGATATCGGTAACGCGACAGCTTGATGGAGTGAAGAGGAGCAAGCTATTTTGATATCTGCATTAAGATATTTTCAGTAATGTTNTTATTGTCAGGGTGGTTCAATAAGTCACAATTTTCAATTAGTAATGTTTAAAACGAACCTAGTGCAGCTTTTACGATTATAGTAGTTCAGTGGAGTATTGTTTACTTCTGATTTGAGTTTGTTATAAATATTTGGTTAAGGGGCCAGACTCTTTATTTAATGCAATTTTTGTACAAATTGGTCCAGAAACCTCGCCGTTGATTACTGTAATCGTTCTTGGTGCTATGCGTAGCGCGTCCTTGGGATCATGTGTAACTAATAGAGTAAATAAATTATTTTTTTTTGTAACATAATCTAATAAATCTAACATTTCATCTTTCAGTCCTGGCCCTAAAGCAGAAAAGGGCTCGTCGAGAACTAGTATCGGTTTTTTTTGAAGAAGAACTCGAGCT
>PAHT02000003.1 GCA_002705045.2 Paracoccaceae bacterium
GATACATATAGCATCTTGCCAATTTTGACATAGGGTACATAATTCGCTGCAGGTGCAGCAGCACTAGGCAAAACGATGCTTAGATCGCTTAATTTCTTATCAATTCCATTTGACATTTTAACCTCTCCTCTGGGCACTACCACCCAGATATTAAATTATTATTTTTGGGAAGCTTACAACTCCTCAATTGGTTACCTTTAAAGCTTGAACTTCTACCGTTTAAAAACTATTCAATTTGTTGAGTATTCAAAAAAAATAGTCTTAAGATAGAATAGTTAGTTTTTTTGGAAAGGTAAATATAATGCCTAGTAAAGAATATAGTTTCTGGTCTTACAGAAGATTATTCAAATTTACGGTAATTTTTTCTTTAGTTTGCAATTTTGCAAAAGCAGATGATATTGAGCGAGCAGAGTCATATATACAAAAGCTTAGCAATCAAATTATAGTGATCGTCGAAAGTGACTCTGAAGTCAAAGCTAAACAAAACGAATTACTCGCTTTGTTTAAAAAAAATGCAAGCACACAAACAATCTCTAGAGCCGCGCTAGGGGCGAAGTGGAGGACGCTAAATGATGATACTAGAAAAGAATTTACAGCAGCCTTTATTAATTACCTTGTGCAAAAATATGGCAGACAATTTGAAGAATTTAGTGGAGCTAAACTAATCNTAGAACGAAGTATTGATGCCGGCAAAAGAGGTATCTTAGTCCAAACTCGATTACTTATGCCTGCAAGTTCTCCGATTTCAGTNAAATGGCAAGTGTGGAAAAGAACNGAAACTTTAAAACTAATTGATATTATAATTGAGGATATATCAATGCTTTCNATGGAAAGNGAAGAAATTAAAAATCGATTGGTNATTCATAACGGCAATATTCAGTTATTAATNAATGATTTAAAGGAAAATTAAAAACAAATTAATCATTAATAGTTTTTAGGTAATTTAAAAATCGCGATAAAACATTTGTTCTGTCAACTATGTTATCGTCCACAAATAAATCTGACTTTCCATTTCTTATCCCACTATTACTATATTCTTGGTATTCTTTATCAGAAAATTCCGGNAAATTATCTGGAATATTAGNATGTATTTTTTTAATTATATCAGACCATATTTTTGACGGTAANTTNCCACCGACAACTCCTTTAAGTGGCTTGTTATCATCTGAGCCCATCCACACTCCCACAACATACTGTGATGTAAATCCAACGAACCACGCATCACGCGAATTTTGACTTGTTCCAGTCTTTCCAGCTAAATTCCAACCATTTATGTAGGCTTGCTTTCCAGTTCCAGACTCAACTACGGCTACCAACATCTTTATGAGAGCTTTAGANTCTTCAATTCCTATCACTCTGGTATCTGAATGTTTTGTCGACNTTATCAAAACTTCGTCNTTAGATTTAAGGCGAAGATCAAGCCATCCTCTCGGATAAACTTTACGGCCAAGATTCAAGAACCCAGCATATGCACTTGTTAAATTTAATAATGACACTTCCGACGACCCAAGGGCCAAGGACAAGTTAGATGATAAATTTGACTGAATACCNAGGTCTTTGGCAATGTTTATAACATTTTTAATTCCAACTAGATGGGCCAATTCAACCGTGACGGTATTGACAGAGTTTATTAATCCATAATCTAATTTCACATCGCCTAAATAATTATTATTATGATTTTTTGGCCAATAATTCAGGTTTTTTATTTGTTCAGGGGGGTCTCGGGTATCATTCAGTAAATAACGTGGGGAATAACCTTGTTGCAAAGCAGCAGCATAAACAAACGGTTTAAATGCAGATCCAGGTTGTCGATACGCTTGAAACGCTCGGTTATATTGACCCTCAAGCCTAGTATTTTTTCTTCCACCCAACATTGCTAAAATGTCGCCATCCGAAGACATAACAACTACCGAAGCATCAGCTGTTGAGGTTGGTTTTACATATGATGAAAAAATATTCGAAACACTATCCTCTACATGTTTTTGTATTAATGGATCAAAAGTGGTTCTTATTACTATATCTTCAGTAGTTTCGGTAGTAAGCACCTCTGGTGCATCAATCATTACCCAATCAACAAAGTGAGCACCCAAGATCGCATTCGCTTTTTTTGAGAGGGTAGCAGGCTTTTTAATAGCCGTTTCATATTCCTCCAGCGAAATATATTTGCTCTTCAGCATCATATTTAATACCAGTTTTGCACGGTTTTGGGCCAGCTGGAGATTATTTGTTGGAGCATATCTTGACGGAGCCTTGAGTAAAGCGGCCAACATCGCCGANTCAACTATAGAAACTTCTCTCGCTGACTTGTTAAAATAACGTTGCGAGGCAGCTTCAAATCCTATTGTACCAGCGCCGAGGTAAACCCGATTCATATATATTGATAATATTTCAGCTTTTGAAAATTTGATTTCCAGAGCGATAGCAAAGGGTANTTCTAAAATTTTTCTTGCAATGGATTGCCTTCTGCAAGAGGACTCTGACTTTTTNGTATTCATCAAACATAGAAGCTTTGCAACTTGTTGAGTAATAGTTGATCCACCATGACCATTAAACGGTCCNCGACCTTCGCGAAGATTTATTCTTATGGCGCCCANTATTCCCCTTACCGAGACCCCAAAATGATTAAAATAATTTTTGTCTTCACTTGAAATAATTGCATCAACCAAAAAAGAACTCGCGTTTGTTGAACGAAGTGTTCTGTCAAACTGTTGACCCCGCCAAGCAAACGTCTGCTCATATTTATCCAAAAAAGTTACCGAGCCCTTTTTTCTTCCATCCAATATTCTTTCGAAAGGTGGTAAAATAAAATAAAAATAAGNAATCGCCGTCAAAGAACTAGCTATAATTATAAANAAAATCCGTATTCCAAACCAAAAAAGTATTAAGTTACNTNTTTTTATTATTCTTTCTAAAAATATTTTAAGATTACGTCTTAATTTAGTAGATTTAACACCGCTTGATTTTTCCTTTTTTTTTTGAATTTACCAAAATTTTAACTTCCAAAAACTATATTGTTATCAAAATTACAATGTGTCTATAAAATAAGCATTAAGTGAAATTTGCTTAATAAGTAACCAAATTTATGATATTTCATAAAATTTCGTACTTCAAGGTATTTCATTGTCACGTCACATACGCGATCAGTGCCATGTGTCAACATCCAAACGGATGCTAGTTAACCAATTTAAGGAGGTGTTATGAAACTTATCATTGCCGTGATCAAACCATTCAAATTAGAGGAAGTGCGTGAAGCATTAACTGAAATTGGCGTCCAAGGTTTAATGGTGTCTGAAGTAAAAGGATATGGAAGACAAGCTGGTCATACCGAGATTTATAGAGGAGCGGAATATGTTGTAAATTTTGTTCCAAAAATCAAATTAGAAATGGCAGTAGCAGACGAAGATGCGACTAAGGTAGTCGCACAACTTTCTGATAAAGCAAAGACTGGGAAAATAGGTGATGGAAAAATATTTGTCTTACCACTCGAAGAAGCCATGAGGGTTAGAACCGGAGAAACTGGTAATGACGCACTCTAGCTTTATACCAAATCAAAATATTATAAGGAGGCATTAATGTCTAATTTTACAAAATTCATTGCTGGGGCGTTGGGAATATCATTAATTGGCTCCCCAGCCCTAGCGCAAGAAGTGCCTGAACATGGCGTCTTTATACTAAATTCACTCCTTTTCCTCATGGCCGGCTTTTTAGTTATGTTTATGGCGTGTGGATTTTGCATGCTTGAAGCTGGTCTCGTAAGATCAAAAAATACAACAATGCAGTTAACGAAAAATATTTCTCTATTTTCTCTNGCTGCTATTGGGTANTANGTGATTGGATACAATTTAATGTATCCTCTTGGTAATTGGTCAATCGAGGGAATACTGTCAGGTTANGTTNTTCCACTNAANGATACAGCAGTACTTGAAGCAGTNGGTGTTGCACCAGAAAATGCAGATGATCTTTCATATGCGGCTACCGGCTCTGATTACTTTTTCCAATTAATGTTTTGCGCAGCCACTGCGTCTATTGTATCTGGAACTGTTGCTGAAAGGATTAAATTGTGGCCGTTTTTACTCTTTACACTAATTCTGACCGCAATAATTTATCCCTTGAGTGCCAGCTGGACTTGGGGCGGTGGATTTTTGAGCGAAGCAGGGTTCTCTGACTTTGCCGGATCTACGATAGTTCATTCTTGCGGTGGATGGGCAGCGTTAGCTGGAGCCCTTATCCTNGGGCCAAGAATNGGACGCTATGTGGACGGAAAGACTGTGCCAATGCCAGGTGCTAATCTTCCACTCGCCACTTTAGGAACTTTCATTCTCTGGTTAGGATGGTTTGGTTTCAATGGTGGGTCCCAGCTCGCTATGGGAACGGTAGGAGACGTAGCAGATATCTCAAGAATCTTCTCTAACACTAATGCTGCTGCTGCTGGGGGAGTNCTTGCCTCAATAATTGCAACTCAATTATATTATGGAAAAGTTGATTTAACCATGGCCCTGAATGGCGCCTTAGCTGGACTTGTTTCAATAACTGCCGAACCACTAGCACCATCTCTTGGAACGGCAACACTGATAGGTGCTGTAGGTGGATTAATAGTTGTGTTCTCCGTACCCTTATTGGATAAATTGAAAATCGACGACGTTGTCGGTGCTATACCTGTTCACCTTATTGCAGGGATATGGGGAACTTTAGCTGTTTGCATTAGTAATAGCGATGCAAACTTTGGGATCCAAATTTATGGTATCATCGTAATAGGACTATTTAGCTTTCTCGCATCACTCTTAGTTTTTTATGCTATCTCCAATCTAATTGGTTTAAGAAGTAGCAAAGAAGATGAGGCAAAAGGCCTGGATGCTTCTGAATTAGGTATGGATTCATACCCTGACTTCTCAAGATCATCTTAAGAAACCAGTCTGACTCAAAGAAAAAGAAGCTCAGAAGTAACTTTCTGAGCTTTTTACTATTTTTTTTGTGAAATTACCATATTAATTATTTATTTTTAATTAATTTCAATTATACTCCGAGCAATGATTGTAATTCGTTTAGAGCGTGAATCTGTTCACGCGGTGATAGCTTATTAAGGTTAGGCTTTTAATAATTCAACATAGGTAGAAAAATGACACAAAAACCAATGACAAAAACTCAACTAGTAGCTGCGTTAGCCGAAGCAACAAACGCAGANAAAGCATCNACAAACCGAACTTTNGACGCTCTATCAGCGATAGTAACAAAGGAAGTTGCGAGTGGAGGTGCAGTAACACTACCTGGACTTGGTAAATTTGCATGTAGATCACGACCAGAAAGAATGGTCAGAAACCCAGCTACAGGTGAACAAATGAAAAAAGCGGCGGATAGAGTGGCAAAGGTTACAATTGCTAAAGCTCTTAAAGACGTAATCAATTCATAAAAATTTTCAGATTACGAATAATTTGGCTACCTNATGGTAGCCTTTTTTTTNACNTTTAATTTTATGAAAATACGNGATTTCATNCTCGGGATAGCTTTCGCTCTNATATGGTCTAGTGCATTCACTTCTGCCAGGATTTCAATGTTCGATGCCCCTCCCTTTCTATTACTATCTTTGCGGTTTTTGATCTCAGGTATCATTGCTATAGGATTAGCCCACATTATCGGCCAATCAATTCAGTTTTCACGNTCTGAGTGGTATGCAATTTTAGTTTTNGGAGTCTTTCAAAATACAATTTATTTAGGCCTAAATTTCGTAGCAATGCAATGGATTGACGCTAGNNTAGCAGCAACCATTGCAAGTNTACTACCATTAATTATCACAATTTTTCTATGGCTTTTTTTTAAAGAAAAACTCAGTACTGTAGGATTACTTGGTTTAGTAATAGGATTGACAGGTCTAATTTTAATTATAAAGGCAAGTGTTCCTGACGAGTTAAACGCTATTGGAATTGTACTTTGTTTTTTAGGAGTTATTTCGCTCTCTATAGCTACAATCATTGTTCGCAATTCATCTGGAAAAAATATGCTAATGCTTATAGGCCTGCAGATGCTTGTTGGCAGCATTACATTATTTCCTCTAAGCATTGGTTTTGAAACATGGGAAATTAATTGGACAAAAAGATTAATCGTCTCGTTTATTTACACGATTATTTTCCCAGGTCTTACAGCTACCTTAATTTGGTTTAAATTACTGCATTTCATAGGCCCCATTAAGGCAGCATCTTTTCATTTTCTAAACCCATTTTTTGGTGTTTTAATTGCTCATGTGATTTTGTCAGAACAATTGGAGTCACAACAGCTTGTTGGTGTGTTGCTTGTAACAGTGGCAATACTTTCTATACAACTAAGTAAAATGACAAAAAACTCTATCTAAATTAAAAATCTAAATTAGCAACACTTAGGGCATTCTGTTGTATGAACTCTCTTCTAGGTTCGACCACATCTCCCATTAATTTGCTAAATATATCCGCAGCGTCATCTTCTCTATCAATTCTTACTCGGAGCAGAGTCCTAGCATCAGGATCAAGCGTTGTCTCCCACAACTGATCTGGGTTCATTTCTCCCAAACCTTTATATCTTTGCAAAGTAAGACCTTTTTCTCCATCAGCCATGACAGCAGCAAAAAGTTCAGACGGGGAATTAATAACTGTTTCTTTAGATTTTGTTTTGATTATTGCTGGCGCCTGATAAATATAAGAATGATGATTGACCATATCATTTAGCTGAATTGCTTCTGCAGACCTTAAAGTTCTACCATCAATAACCCTAACTTCTTCTACTCCACGCACTGTTCTTGTTAATCTTAAACCATCATCATCAGTCGATTTTCCAACCCAACCTCGTTCAAATTCTTCTGAACAGTCATCAAGCCTTGCAGCAAGACGTTCTGCAGTTTTCATCAAATCTATATTCATGGACTCGGGCGAAAAAGCTCCAGAAATAGCAGCCTGCTCTAAAATAAATTTCGAAAACTTTATTGGAAAAGATCCGAGAGTGCCTATTATTTTTCTTGTTTCCTCAAGAACCAAATCAAGATCTGATCCAGCAATAACAAGTCCATTAGCCATTTTAAGGGTTGATCCCTCAAGGCCCATTTGTATTAAATATTTCTCTAAAGCAATCTCATCTTTCAGGTAAACTTCAGATTTACCGCGCGAAACTTTATAAAGTGGAGGCTGTGCAATATATAAATAACCTCCCTCTACTATTTCACGCATTTTTCTGAAGAAAAAAGTCAACAGAAGCGTTCTTATGTGCGCACCGTCTACATCAGCATCAGTCATGATCACTATTTTATGATATCTCAATTTTTCNATATCAAATTCATCTCGTCCAATACCTGTACCAAGAGCCGTTATTAAAGTACCAATCTCCTGACTCGAAAGCATTCGATCATCTCTAGCTCTCTCAACATTTAAAATCTTTCCGCGTAAAGGAAGGACAGCCTGATTATATCTTGACCGGCCTTGTTTTGCACTTCCACCTGCGCTGTCTCCCTCAACCAGAAATATTTCTGTTTTGCTAGGATCTTTCTCTTGGCAATCGGCTAACTTCCCAGGTAAATTAGCTATATCCATTGCCGATTTTCGTCGAGTAAGCTCCCGAGCTTTTCGAGCAGCTTCTCGAGCTGAAGCAGCCTCAATTACTTTACTAATTATCATCTTAGATTCTACTGGGTGCTCTTCAAACCACTCAGACAATTTTTCATTTACCAAGCTCTCGATAACAGGTCTGACTTCAGACGAAACTAGTTTATCCTTGGTTTGTGAAGAAAATTTTGGATCTGGTACTTTTACCGATAAAACACATGTCAAACCCTCTCTAGCATCATCACCTGAAAAGGTAACCTTTTCTTTTTTTGATAATCCACTTTGTGTAAAATACAGGTTTACAGATCTGGTCAAGGCTCCTCTAAAGCCTGCCAAATGAGTTCCACCATCCCTCTGTGGTATATTATTGGTGAAAGGCAAAACATTTTCATGATAACCATCGTTCCACCACATCGCTATTTCAAGTCCAATTCCTTCTTTTTCCCCGGATATAAATATTGGATCAGAAATCAGCGCATTTCGCGATCTATCTAGGTATTTAACAAATTCACTGACACCCCCTTCATAGTATAACTCACTTACAACAAAATCAGAAACTCTTTGATCTTGGATCTTTATTCTTACTCCAGAATTTAGAAAAGCTAATTCTCTGAGCCTATTCTCAAGCGTCTTAAATTGAAATTGACGATTTGAAAAAGTATCTGTTGATGCTAAAAACTTTACTTCCGTACCTTTCCTTTCCGCCGACTCACTAACAATTTTCAACGGCACAGTAGTCTCACCCCTTTCAAATCTTGCATAATGCTCTTTTCCATCGCGCCAGATTCTTAACTCAAGCCATTCAGACAATGCATTGACTACCGAGACCCCAACTCCATGCAAACCTCCAGACACCTTATATGAATTTTGATCAAACTTACCTCCNGCATGAAGCTGCGTCATTATCACTTCAGCTGCAGAAACTCCCTCTTCAACATGAATATCTGTTGGAATACCCCGTCCATTATCNGATACAGCAACAGATCCATCCGAATNTAAACAAACTTCTACGGTATCACAGTAGCCCGCTANCGCTTCGTCAATTCCATTATCAACTACTTCATAAACCATATGATGCAATCCAGATCCATCATCAGTATCACCGATATACATGCCAGGCCGCTTTCGAACAGCCTCAAGGCCTTTCAAAACCCTAATTGAATCGGCACTATAATCTTCTTCAATATTTTGTTTTTCAGTGCTCATTAAAATTCCTCAATTTTTCTACTTTGTTTACAAGAAAACATAAAATTTGTCACGCATTTCAATATTTCAATAAAATTATTTTAAATTTTTTACTGCATNAATTTCAAATTAGCTTGATAGAACTTTCCCCTGAATTTATCGTAACTTCAAAATATTTTGCACTGGAATCTAACTCTTTGAAAATTTCACAATCTGCTCCAGTTAAAAAAAACTGCAAATCTAACTTACAAAGTTCACTATACAATATAGATCTTCTTTCTNGATCTAAATGGGCAGANACTTCATCAAGAAGGAGAATAGGTGGTGTTTGGAAAAGTTCCATTTGAATTTTTGCTGTAGCAATGATTATCGAAATAAGTAACGCCTTCTGTTCCCCTGTAGAACAATTTTTTGCATCAATACCTTTTGACAAATAAATAGCATTCAGATCNCCCAGATGAGGCCCTATTGAGGTTCGTCCATTAAAAATATCTTGCTTCCGATGAGAGTTCAAAGCAAACTCAAAATCTTNAACAGAAAGAAACTGAGTACCTTTAATACTCAAGTTAGCAGCTGGAAAGGAACTTGTTGATTTTTTTTTGCATGGCCATAATACTAGTTATTACGTCATGTCTAGCTCTGTATATTTCAACACCAAATAAAGCCATTTGATTTTCTACTGCATTATACCANTCAGAATCAAATATTTTGTCCTTAATTAATTTGTTCCTTTGCTTTAAAGCATTATAATATTTAATNCTGTTTTCAGTGTGCGCTGGCACGATATTAGAAACAAGTCTATCCAAAAATCTCCTTCTTTCTGACGAACCATTTAACCAAATTCGGTCCATTACAGGAGTTATCCATAAAATCCTTGTCAATCCAGCCAACTGACTCTGATTTACCAGTTTACCATCTATNAATATCTTCCTACCCCTTGACTCATCCCAAAAGGTGCTCACCTCACATATACGACCTCGTAATTGAAATTTCCCTGTTAATTTCCAACCCAACAAATCNGGCTTTCGGCTTAAATCAGAAAATTTTGCACGCCGAAACCCCTGCCCAGGGGCAAACATNGAAATTGCCTCCAGCACATTAGTCTTTCCAGAACCATTGGAACCAAATATAACAATGGGTTTTTTAGCCAGCTCAATCACAGATAATTTATGAGTCCTAAAATGAGAAATTTTGAGTGAAATTAATGACAATTGAACCACAAAGTTATAGCAGTATAAAACAAATTTACACTCTCATAGGCATAACAACGTAAATTGCGTTATCATTTGTAGACTCCTGCATCAAGACTGGATCACTTGGAGTATTGAACAAAAACAAAGCATTGCTTCCATCAACTTGGGCAGATATTTCCTGCAAATACTTTGCATTAAAACCGATTTCTAACTCTTCATCATCGTAATCAACAACNAATTCTTCNTCTGCAGCTCCACTGTCTGGTGAATTAACGGATAAAACTAATTGATTGTTTTGTAAATTTAGCTTAACTGCCCGAGCCCTCTCAGAGGAAATTGTCGAGACACGATCTACAGACTGCGAAAAAGTGTTAGCGTCAACTTCCATTTTTTTGTTGTTCTCTTTTGGTATAACCCGAGTATAGTCNGGAAATGATCCATCAATCACTTTAGAGGTTAACGTCATTGACGAATTTACAAATCTTATTTTTGTTTCAGAGACGGAAACAGAGATAATGCTCTCATTGCTCTCTACAATTGCACGCAATTCGCCAACAGTCTTCCGCGGCACAATTACCCCAGGCATTTCGACTAGATCATCCGGAACACCATTATCTATTTGAGCCAACCGATGACCATCAGTTGCAACAGCACGTAGCACTCTGTTACCAGATCTATCGGCTAAATGAAAATAAACACCGTTCAGATAGTATCGCGTTTCTTCCGTCGACATCGCGAATTTAGATTTCTCAAATAACCTATTAAGGTCCTGCGAAGCTATAGAAAAATTGCTCTCATACTCTGAACTTGCCATTATAGGNAAATCTTCTCGAGGTAACGTTGNCAATGAAAATCTAGANCGGCCNGCCTTTACTTCTAATCTTGAAGATACTTGATCAACACTTAACTGAATAGATGAACCATCTGGCANTTTTCTTACAATATCATGAAGTGTATGAGCTCCNACAGTCGTGTTTCCATCGAGCTCAATCGTAGCGTCAACTTTTTCAACAATTTCGATATCCAAATCAGTGGTTCTCAAACTTATTTGCTCACCAACTACCTCAATTAGAACATTGGAAAGAATTGGAATGGTNGTCCGTCTTTCNACGATAGATTGAGCACGGCTCATCGCTTTTAATAAATCGCTACGTTCAACAATAACTTTCATATTAATAACTTTCCTATAATTTTGAAACCTACCGAAAAAGCCATANAAAAACTANAGTGTAATCTTTCAATTAAAAATGGTCAAATAATGAAAATTTAAGCTTCTAACATTCGCCTCAATATTTCGACTTCTTCTGCAATCTGATTATCGATTTGCTTAAGTTCCTCTATTTTTTTCACTGCGTGAATAACNGTTGTATGGTCACGACCACCAAACCTTCTTCCAATCTCAGGCAAGGATTTGGATGTCAGCATTTTTGATAAAAACATTGCAACCTGGCGAGGTCGGGCAATAACCCTTGCTCGTCGTGCTGAAATTAAATCAGTCATTCTTAAATTATAATGATCAGCAACCTTACGAATAATCTCCTCAATTGTTACCTTTCGTTGTGATACCCGCAATATATCAGCAAGACACTCTTGAGCCATATCAATATCAATCTTTCTCCCAACAAGCGACGAAAACGCAAAAAGACGAATTAAGGCACCTTCTAATACTCTCACATTAGAAGATATCCGATGGGCCAAAAACTCTAAAATTCCCTGATGAATTTCTATTCCCTGATGAATTTTTAACTGAGCCTCAACTTTAGATTGTAAAATTCCTAGTCTGAGCTCATAGTCTGTTGGATGAAGGTCAACCACCAAACCCCAAGCCAAACGTGATTTTATCCTTTCTTCAAGACCATCTATCTCCCCAGGGGCTCTATCAGCTGAAATAATTATTTGCTTTCCATTATCAATTAACGCATTGAATGTATGAAAAAACTCATCCTGAGTAGACTCCTTTCCTGCTATGAACTGAACGTCATCAACCATAAGGACATCAACAGATCTAAACAATTCCTTAAATCCATGCATATCTTTGAACCTCAAAGCTTGAACAAATCGATACATAAATTGTTCTGCAGAAAGATAAAGAATTCTTGAAGACGAAAGTCTACTTTTCACATGCCAAGCTATTGCATGCATTAGGTGAGTCTTTCCTAACCCAACACCACCATAAAGAAATAATGGGTTAAAAGTTACTGAACTTGTTTCTGCCACACGACGTGCAGCGGCATGGGCAAGTTCATTAGGCCTTCCAACTACAAAATTTGAGAAAGTAAACCTCGAATCTAGTGGCGAACTAGGTAAGCTTACACCAACCTTATTTTCAAATGTTTTTTCTTGACTTTCAGTCGTAACTGAAATGGTTTTATCATCCGGTTTAGTTAATATTGGAGTGGTAAATTCAAGCCTTTCAATTATTACTCCTTGTTTCTTAAAACCATCGTAAATTTTTTGCCCATAGTTTCTAGATACCCAATTACCTATGAAGACAGTCGGAACTTCAAACTTTGCAACAGAGCCTTCAATTTCATATAGCTTTAGGGGTATTATCCAGCTTTTGTAGGCACTCGGACCTACTTCTTTTTCTAAATAAGTGCAAATATTAACCCATTGCTGCTCCAACATATTAATCCTCTAATTCAATTTTTATTTATGGGTTGTTTCAATTGGCAGCAGGGTAAACCCGAAGCTTTCCACCCATTACTTTTTTTTAAATTAAAAAATGAATTGGTGTTGCCGTTAAAGCCATCAAATATGTTAATACATCTTATAGAAAAATCTAGATCTTTTAACCTACGATCTGTGAAGTCAGCCGCCTCTTGAGACCTTACACCTGCAGCACAGATGAAATACAAATCGTCTACTTTCGAAAGAATTAATTTTTCAGTAAGTTTACTGAAAAAATCTTCATTTAGCTCCATTGAAGGATACCTGCGCCACTCACAGAGAATTACCTTTTCTTGATTATTTGACAAATCTGCCACGCCATCATTCTGCCACTCCTGGCTTGACCTAACATCAACTAAGTAACTATTTGTATTTTTTGACGCTAATTTAGCGTAAGATTCCGTAGCACTCTGTTGATTTCGAAGTTGCATGACGCTCTACATAATAGTAATTGTTATTTTTTAAAAAAATCTGAGAAGTTGATAACTTTAAAACAAGCTGGGTATTGCCTTAGAAAACCGAGTCCAAGACTTACTTACTTTCTTAAATAGAATCAAAATCAGAAATTTTCGACCTAACGTAATGGTAACGTCGCAAATAGATTCGTTCAATAGGTATGAAACGCGAACATCGATTAATTTTTATTTTTTTTAACTGGATAACGCTTTAAGGCGCTTTGATAATCTCGATATCTTTCTACTGGCAGTATTCTTGTGAAATATTCCTTTGGTAACTCCACGCTGTATCTCAGGTTGGGCCTGTTTGAAAGCAGCTACAGCATTACTGCTGTCACCAGATATTAACGATTCTTCTACCTTTTTAATAAAGGTCTTTATTCTTGAACGCCTAGCTTTATTTACCTCAGTTTTTCGAGCCAATTGTCTTACTCTTTTTTTTGCAGAAGGCGTGTTTGCCATTATTAAACCTCGGACTAAATCTTTATTCTCTATAAGAATTGTGTGTTATACTCCGTTTTCCAAGAAGTCAACGATAAAACAAAAGCTTCACTTCAATCTCAAACTAACTACTTGTCTCTAAAACGCGGAGATCGTTTCTCAACAAAAGCTGACATCCCCTCTGATTGATCTTCTGTGGCAAAAAGACCATGAAACGTTCGCCTTTCAAAGATTAGTCCCTCGGATAACGACATTTCAAAAGACCGATTAACCGACTCCTTAATGGCCATCGTAGTAATGATAGACTTTGAAGCAATTTTTAATGCTATTTCTCTTACTTCTTTCATCAGATCCTTCACGGGAAATACTTGCGCAACAAGACCTAAACTCTCCGCTTCAACAGCATCCATAAACCTTCCTGTCAAATTCATTTCCATTGATTTAGATTTTCCAATTGCCCTAGTGAGTCTTTGGGTACCACCAATCCCAGGCATAACACCCAAATTAACCTCCGGTTGACCAAATTTTGCTGTGTCAGAGGCTACAATAAAATCGCACATCATCGCAAGCTCACAACCCCCACCTAAAGCATAACCTGATACAGCAGCAATTATGGGCTTTCTAATTGCCATTATTTTATTATGCTCAGCTCCAAAAAAATCCATACTGAACATGTCAGTTGAACTCTTCTCAGCCATTTCCTTTATATCAGCTCCTGCCGCAAAAGCCTTTTCTGACCCAGAAATCACAATCACTCGAATACTTTTGTCACAATCTGCATAACTAAGGGCATCCGTCAATTCCTTTATAAGCTCAGAATTCAGAGCATTCAAGGCATCGGGCCGGTTAAGTGTGAGCGTACAAATATTATCACTATTATCAACCAAAATTGTATTATATTTCATAGTCTATTCTTTCCCTTTATTCTTGCTTGTTAGAATCTGCCAACCATTCAACCTGCTTATTTTTGGCATTGGTCACAATAATAACTCATCCTTCCTAACTGCTTTACCCTCTGAATAGTCCCTAAACAATCTATATTTTTGCATTGCTGCTTATGGCGCCCATAAACCTGAAGGCTTTGTTGGAAATAACCCAATTCACCTCCCACTCTACGGAAATCTTGTAAAGAAGTACCGCCGGCTTTTATGGCCCTTGCAAGTACATTTCTTATTGCCACGATTAGTCGCTCAACTTCAATCATTTTAACGTCATTTGCACTTCTTGATGGTGCAATTTTACACAGCCAAAGTACTTCTAGAACATATATATTTCCTAATCCTGCAATAATCTTTTGATCCATGAGACTTGTCTTAATAGAACTCTTTCGTTTTTGTAGTTTTTCAAACAAATAATCGGCAAAAAAGTAATTCCCAAGGGGTTCTGGGCCCAACTTTTTTAACCACTTATGATTGTCAAGATTGAGAGTTGATATCAAATCCATCGCACCAAATCGTCTTGGATCATTGTAAACCACTCGGATGCCAGAATCTAAATACATCACAATATGATCGTGTTTATCATATTTATGAGTTTTAAAATTAAAGCTCCCAACTTCTGTTGTTGTTTGCTCGATATCGTGAAGAACGAGCAACCTACCAGACATTCCTAAATGAACTATTAGCGTCTCCCCACTACTAAGTTGAAAAAGAAGATACTTAGAGCGTCGTGAAATATTGCAAATTTTCGTATTTTCGAGTCTAGATGACATATTTTTAGGCAAGGTCCAGCGTAAATCTGGTCTTCGTTGATCAAGCTTTATAATTATTTTTTTCTTCACTATTGGAAGTAATCCTTGTCTAACAGTTTCTACTTCGGGTAATTCTGGCATCAACAATCTTCCAATTTATAATTTGACCGACGCGATACTTATTGCATAAAAATTGAATTTTCAACTTAATCAGCATAGTTTTTATACTTACTCACAGCAATTTGTGAAATTACCACATTTAAACCAAAGAAAATAATAAAATGCTAATATTTCAGTGGTGTCCGGATACGAAGAATCATATAATAGCGGTGGACATTAGGAACGCCTCAATTAAGTTTAATTTTAACCGACTTTAGAATAAATTGGAGAATCAAATGACCGAAGAAGATGTNTTAAAACTTAGTTATGAGCAAGCATTAAATGAGTTGGAGAAAGTCGTAGCAACATTAGAGTCTGGGTCAGCACCGCTGGATAAATCAATAGAACTATATACACTGGGTGCTCTNCTTAAAGTTCATTGTCAAAATCAACTTAATTCTGCCGAAGAAAAAATCTCCGTTTTAGTACAAAAAACTGGTGACTCAACAATTGAAGTAAAATCTTTTTCAAATAATTAATTATCATGATTACAGNTAGACCANCGTTTTTAAAGCTTTTAGAAANCACTAACTTNGAAACTCGGGCTTATTTAAAAAATCTCCTCCCTCAAAATACTGATAGAAAGATATCCCAAGCGATGAATTACGCCGTCCTTAACGGAGGGAAGGGCCTTAGATCTTTTCTGGCTATTGAGTCATCGGCAATGTGNGGAGCGCCAAGATCTCAAGCNATGCAAGCAGCGGCNGCGATAGAATGTATTCATTCTTATTCGCTTGTGCACGATGANCTACCAGCAATGGATGATGATGACCTGAGAAGGGGAAAAGCAACCGTGCACAAAAAATGGGATGAAGCAACCGCAATTCTTGTTGGAGATGGTTTGCAATCATTAGCATTCGAAATATTAACCCAAGATGAGACTCACCCAAATCCAAAAATTAAATTAAATTTAGTGAAAAGCTTAGCGCGTGCAAGCGGAGTGAATGGAATGGTCGGAGGCCAGGCCATGGANATTGAAGCTGAACAGTCATCTCAAACATTGAGTATAAAGAAAATTATTGAGTTACAAAATTTAAAAACTGGTTCACTAATTACCTGGGCATCAGAAGTTGGGGCCAGGCTTACAGGAAAAGAAATTGAACCATTTACTCAATATGCTTCTTCAGTTGGCCTTGCTTTTCAAATTCAAGACGATATCCTCGATGTTATTGGAAATGTAACTGAAACTGGAAAAGCACTTGGAAAAGACTCAGAGGCAGGTAAAGCAACATTCGTGTCATTATTGGGTTTAGACGGTGCTAGGCAGAAAGCGACTGAATTAATTTCTCAGGCCTGTGATGAAATTAATACATTTGGAGATAAAGGAAGCCAGCTCCGCGAATTGGCGAAATTTGTTATAACTAGAGAATTTTAAATAAACCAATTACCGTGAATCAGTATTTATCGACATTGACTCTAATGTAGTGAGTAGTGCTCTCACTCCCTGCATTAATCCACCAACCGGCCTTCCAGGTTGCCTATTTGAAGTCCAAGCAAAAATATCACAATGAANAAAAATTCTTGACTGNTCTACGAACCTTTTCAAGAAAAGAGCCGCAGTNATTGATCCAGCCATTCCAGATTTTGGTGCGTTATCCAAATCAGCCACAATTGGTTCTATCATAGACTCATATTCCGAATAAAAAGGCAGCCGCCAAACTGGATCACAAATAGCCNTGGAACANTCAATCAGTTTATTAGAAAANTCCTCATCATCACAATAAAATGGAGTGAGGTCTGGGCCAAGAGCCACTCTAGCAGCACCCGTAAGAGTAGCCATACAAATTATTAAATCCGGACACCNTTCATCAGCGTAATGCAATGTGTCTGCTAAAATTAANCTNCCTTCNGCATCAGTATTATTNACCTCTACGGTTAGACCTTTCCTACTAACTAAAATATCTCCAGGTCTAAAAGACTGGGAAGAAATNGAATTTTCCACAATTGGAATCAATACCCTTAATGATACTTTTAATTTGAAACTAATTATACATTGTGCCAAACCTAAAACCGATGCCGCACCGCCCATATCTTTTTTCATAGTACCCATCGACATACCAGATTTGATATTTAAGCCCCCAGTATCAAAGCAAACACCTTTTCCAACTAAAGTAACCTTGTAATGCTTCGGATTTCCCCAGGTTAGCTCGATTAACCGTGGGGCCTCAGCTCCAGCTTTTCCAACATCATAGATCATTGGAAAATTTTCTTTAAGTAATTGCTGCCCAATTATAGCTCTGACTTTAGCACCTCTTACCAGCGCAAAAGATCTAATAACTTTTTCAAATTTCTCTGGTCCAAGATGTGAAGTTGGCGTATTAATTAAGTTTCGCACAAAAAACTCTGCTTGAGAAAAAGCTATTATTTTTTTATCCTTCACATTCTTTGGGATACAAAGAACTACATCAAACTTTTTTTTCTCTTTAACAAAATGTTTGAACCTGTACGAGGAAAGACAAAACCCTAAAGTCACTTCGAATGCCATTTCGTTNGACAGCTTGCTCTCAATATTATAAATTCCACTGGGCAAACGCGATATCCGATCACCGACTAAAAACCTTTTTTTTCGAGATGGCTTAATTAAAACTAACTTCAAGTTACCTGAAAAATCTGGGATCATTAGAGTGTGTATCGTCGGAGAAAAATAACCAGCTGAAACAGCNAATTTTATCTCAAAGTTATTTAAATACTTTGATAAGTTAACCTTATCTTCAGACAAAAATATTGGAACTGCACCAGACTTATATTTACTTAAAGGCAACAAATTATCGTAAAATTGCATTTCTGACTTCATAATAATCTCTGNCTTCGNTTTTAATTACCTTNTTTTAAACATCTTCTCCCGAGAAGCTCTGCTATCTGAACCGCATTTAATGCAGCACCCTTGCGAAGATTATCCGAGACACACCAGAAATTTATACCGTTTTCCACAGTACTGTCTTGCCTAATTCTACTGACAAAAGTAGCGTAATCGCCAACACANTCCACAGGAGTAGTATATCCNCCAGCCTCTCTTTTATCTATTACCATAATNCCCGGNGCCTCNCGAAGAATATCTCTGACTTCNTCCTCATCTACGAAATCATCAAACTCAACATTAACCGACTCCGCGTGACCAACAAATACAGGCACCCTTACGCAAGTAGCCGTCAACTTAATTTTTGTATCAAGTATTTTTTTTGTTTCAACGACCATTTTCCATTCTTCTTTTGTCTGACCNTCNTCNATAAATTTATCNATTTGNGGNATTACNTTAAANGCNATTTGNTTTGGATANTNCTTNGGTTTNACNTCNGTACCATACACAAAAAGAGATTTAGTTTGGTCCCAAAGCTCATCCATTGCAGCTTTTCCAGATCCCGACACTGACTGATATGTAGACACAACTACTCTTTTAATTTTTGCTCTATCGTGAAGTGGTTTAAGNGCAACTACAAGTTGTGCTGTTGAACAGTTGGGGTTAGCTATAATATTTGTTTCTTTNTAATTAAAAATAGCGTCNGGATTAACTTCAGGAACAATTAATGGTATNCTAGGATCATTTCTAAATAACGACGAATTATCTATAACAATACAGCCAGATTGCGCAGCTATCTTTGCATATTTTTGCGTTGCATCCGAGCCAACAGCAAAAAGAGCAATATCCCAACCTGAAAAGTCAAACAACTCCAAATCTAAAGTTCTTAGAGTCTTTCCACCAAAATCGCACTCCGTTCCCAATGATTTTCTGCTTGCAAGTACAGCGATATCATCTACTGGAAATAATCGTTCATCCATAATGTTTAAAATTTCTCTTCCAACATTACCAGTTGCCCCAGCAACCACCACTCGGTAACCCATTCAATTCTCCTAGCTAAAAAAACTTAGGCAACATTTTGTGAAAATTCATCGCATTTTTTCGAGATTATTTATAATTGCATCGCCCATTTCGAAAGTGCTCACCAGCTTTCCATCAGATGCCTGCATCAAATCTTTTGTTCGATATCCCTCAGCAAGCACATTTTGAACAGCCTTCTCTAATAATGTGGCCTCATCACGTTTGGAAAAGGAATAACGGAGCGCCATTGCAAAACTCAGTATACATGCACAAGGGTTTGCTTCCCCTAAACCCGCAATGTCTGGAGCAGACCCATGTACAGGCTCATAAAGTGCCTTCGGAAGGCCCGACTCCATTTTACTTCCAATGCTTGCTGAAGGCAACATTCCCAAACTTCCAGTTAACATGGCAGCACAATCAGATAGAATGTCACCAAATAAATTATCTGTTACAATAACGTCAAATTGCTTTGGCCATCGAACAAGCTGCATAGCGCCTGCATCAGCATACATGTGAGAGAGCTTTACATCGGGATATTCGTTTTCATGAACATACTTCACTTCTTCACGCCAAAGAACACCGCTTTCCATTACATTTGCTTTCTCCATTGAACACAACATATTATTTCTTTTTCTAGCCAACTCAAATGCAGAGCGAGCAACTCTACGAATCTCATCAGTAGTATACCGTGTTGTATTAATTCCGACTCTGTTTTCACCCTGACCTTCTATTCCTCTCGGTTCACCAAAATAAATTCCAGAAGTAAGTTCTCGAACAATCATAATATCTAAACCAGACACAATATCTTTTTTTAAAGATGAAAAGTCTGCTAGCGCATCAAAACATTGTGCTGGTCTCAAATTAGCATAAAGATCCATTTCTTTTCTCAGTCTCAACAGACCTCTTTCAGGCTGCTTATCAAAGTCTAACTTTTCATAAGTTGGGCCACCAACCGCTCCAAGCAAAACAGCGTCAACACTTTTAGCTTTTTTCATAGTCAAATCAGACAGCGGAGTCCCATATTTATCATACGCACAGCCTCCTACTAAATCCTCTTCAACATCAAATAAAATTTCACGCCGTTGTTCAAACCAATCAATTACTCTAACTACTTGTTTCATAACCTCGGGACCAATACCGTCACCAGGAAGAATTAACAGCGAAAAGTTATTCATATGCCTCCGATCTAACTCTAATTAAATTGGTTATAACCAAGGAAATTTTTGAGTAATTTCGCTCTCAAAAATATCTATTTTTTCTTCATTATCTAATGTTAATGCTATGTCATCCAGCCCCTCGATTAAACAATGTTTTTTATACCGGTCGACCTCAAATGACACTTCGGAACCATCTGGTCTAATAATTTGTTGATTTTCTAGATCGACCGTGAGGCGAGCATTAGAACCGTTCTCAGCATCCTTTAAAAGAATATCTCTAATATTCTCGTTTACAATAATTGGGAGGATTCCATTCTTAAAACAATTATTATAAAAAATGTCAGCAAAACTTGAAGATATTACCACTTTAATCCCAAAATCAAGTAAAGCCCAAGGCGCGTGCTCTCTGCTGGATCCACAACCAAAGTTGTCGCCCGCCACAATTATTTCTGCCTCCCTGTACGAAACTTTGTTTAATACAAATTCCTTAATTTCTTTTCCATTATCATCATATCGCATTTCACTAAACAAATGGACACCAAGACCAGTCCGCTTAATAGTTTTCAAAAATTGTTTTGGAATTAACATATCTGTATCGATATTAATTAAAGGCAACGGTGCCGCTATGCCAGTTAACGTTTTAAATTTTTCCACTATTATACCTTCTTACTTAAAACTGCCTCACGTCTGTTAACTTTCCTGTTATGGCTGCAGCCGCTGCCATTGCCGGGCTCATCAAATGAGTCCGCCCACCTCGTCCTTGGCGACCTTCAAAATTTCTATTTGACGTGGCCGCGCACCTTTCCCCAGGCGATAATTGGTCAGGGTTCATAGCTAAGCACATTGAACAACCAGCCATTCGCCATTCAAATCCAGCCTCAATAAGCTTCTGTGCAATACCTTCATCCTCGGCCTGCTTTTTAACCAATCCAGATCCAGGAACGATCATGGCTCTAATTCCATCTTTAACAGAATGTCCCTCCATAATATCTAAAACCTGCCTTAAATCTTCAATTCGTCCATTAGTGCAAGATCCAATAAAAACTGTGTCAATGACTACATCTTGCAAATTATCTCCGGGTTTTAGACCCATGTATTCCAAAGATCTCTTCACAGCATCTACTTTTCTACCATCAAAATCTTCAGGTTTTGGAATTCTTGCCGTAATAGGCAATACGTCTTCCGGGCTAGTACCCCAAGTGACCACTGGCTCAATGTCAGACCCATTTATTTCAACTATCTGGTCATAAAAAGCCCCATCATCACTTTTAAGTCTTTTCCAATAGTCCACTGCTAACTGCCAATTTTTTCCTGATGGGGCATGTGGGCGTCCTTTAACATATTGAAAGGTTTTATTATCTGGGGCAATTAAGCCGGCCCTAGCTCCACCCTCAATAGCCATGTTGCAAACAGTCATTCGCCCTTCAATTGAAAGATTTTCTATCACCTCGCCACAATATTCGATCACATGCCCTGTACCACCAGCAGTTCCAGTTCGTCCAATAACTGAAAGTGTGACATCTTTTGCAGTAACTCCCAATCCTAATGTACCAACTATCTTTACTTTCATATTTTTTGACTTTTGTTGGATCAAAGTCTGGGTCGCGAGGACATGTTCAACCTCAGACGTACCAATACCGTGTGCTAGAGCACCAAATGCTCCATGTGTTGCAGTATGGCTATCTCCGCAAACTACAGTCATGCCTGGCAACGTCCAACCTTGTTCTGGCCCTACAATATGAACAATACCTTGTCTAATATCATCAACTGGATAATAATTTATTCCGAAATCTTTTGCATTTTTATCAAGAGCTTCAACTTGAATCCTACTTTCTTCGTTATCAATACCATTTGTACGATCAGAAGTAGTTGGCACGTTGTGATCCGGAACCGCAATAGTCTTGTGAGGCGCTCTTACTGTCCGACCGGTCATTCGCAGACCCTCAAACGCCTGAGGACTTGTTACTTCGTGAACCAAGTGTCTATCAATATACAATAAGCACGTACCGTCATCCTGCTTACTTACCACATGATCATCCCAAATTTTATCATAAAGAGTTCTTTTCTTCATTTTATTTCTCTCAAAAAGTGCTCCTGACGAATGCTTTACAATTTTCGTTACCACTACATCATACCCACAAACAAGGTCTTATTATAAAGCGAAAAGAAATTATAACTAATCACTTCACTAAAACAAAATAACTCTTCTAGCAAGGTCCTACGATAGTAAACCTCATTTTTAAATCAGTTTCTTACCTGAGTCCCAAAAGCTTTGAGATGGATTTACATAACCCGTNAGCTTACCACTCCAATTCCTGATCCCACAAAATAATCTTTTATTTACCACAGGATGATCTNTATTCAAAACCCCTAATCTTATTAAAATTAGAGTTATCGCCGCCTCAGCNGCGCGAGTAGCCCCATCTAAAATTTTTATAGCAATACCAATATGCTTTTCAGGTATTACTGCAACAAAAACTCCCTCTGCACCCGTTTTAACAATTGTCGGCGAATCAACTGCTGACATGAGTTCAGAACAAGCTCTTCCTGAGCCAGCAACCAGTAATGGATTACTCAGCATCCCAAGTAAAATAGCTTCAACAGATTTTGATCTTGAAATACCTAGTGTTTTTTTATCTGTTAAGGAATGCATGGCAAACGCAAGTCCTCTCAATGAGCACATAAAATTTGGAGCTGAGCAACCATCAATACCATAATTTGTTATTGTTTCATTTGATAACTCTTCTAGGATCATTTTTATTTTCTTTTGCAAAGGATGATCTACGTCATTGTAATCAAAATTTAAATTTTCATGTTTGATCGTTGTTAAAAAACCAAGATGTTTCCCAGAACAATTATTATGAATCTCTGAAGGTTTCTTTCCACAATCCTTTAGCTTTTGTCTTTCAAATCTATCGGAGGGAGGTTGTACACCGCATTTCAAGTGTCGCTCAGAGAGACCTAAGCGATTAAGCCAATTTTTTATAATATTAGTATGGATCGGTGAGCCTTGATGAGAGGAGGAGGCAATAGCTAAGTGTTTAGCACCCAATTCGAAACTAGATGCCGCCCCTGATTCTACCAACGGAATCGCTTGGACAATTTTGAGAGCTGAGCGTGGAAAAATCTGTTTATCAACATCACCCCATTCAATGATGGAAACATTTCCAGGACCCACTACAACTCCACTGCCATAGTGGAACGACTCAATTTGGTTATTACGTAAAATTTCAATCATCGGAAAAGGGTTTATATTCTTAGTCATCAGATCCACTCAATGGTTTCAAATCTTCCACCTTACGTAAGGAGTCATAGATTAAGCGTAACCGGGACTTTATCGTACCAAGCGGCTTACCAAATTTCTCAGCTAATTCGGCATGCGAGAGACCCTCAAAAAAGGCAGCAGTCAAAAGTTGTTTTTTTTCGCTACTTAATTTTTTTAATTCAGCTCTGACCCGATCCCGTTTTTCGTGCTTAATTAATAGTTGCACAGAACTTAAAGGTGAGTCTGGTACAAATGTTGGATCATCACTATCTAAAACTAAGCGATTTCCCTTTCTTAAGAAATCTATCCTATAATTTCGTGCTATCGTGTAGATCCATGAGGCGACAGGCGATTTATTTGCATCATATAAAACTGCTTTTCTCCATAAAATTGCCATAACCTCCTGTGAAATTTCTTCTGCGTCTACATCTTGAGCACCCATCTTGAGCATTAAGAATTTAACTTTGCTTCCGTATCGTTTAAAAAATTCCTCAAACGCACGGTTGTTCTTCTTGGCAATTTCCAAAATCAATTCATGATCCGAGAATCTTTCATAATTTTGCTCATTATTTTTAATAGTTTTTTCTTTCATTCCAATCATGCTATACTTTATAGAGATTAATAAACAGAGCTTCAATTTGATTATTGGAAAAAAACTATTTAATTGGAAACAAAAAAGCAGTTATGAGAACCATTATGGGAAAGAAAATAAGAATGCTAAAATCAGTAATACTCTTTTTTCATACTATTGCACTATTGACGGTTTCATATGCTCAAGCTGAAGAAAGCAAACCGGAAGAAATATTAAACGATTGGAGTGCTTTTAACTGTTACACCGTTTCCGCTGCAATCGAAATGCTAGCATTTAAAAATGGTGAGAAATTGTCTAAAGTATCACGTGACAAAGGGCGCTTTTATATCCAAATGAGCGAAACAAACCCCGACAACTTTGAAGTTACTTACTTCGCTGGCTTTCCGCTCAAAACAGCCTCACAAGTGATTGTAAAAATTGATAATAATAAAAAATTCCTGTTGTATAGTCATCCAGAACCTCAAAACTCAGGAGAAAAATCTTATGCATGGTCACATCCCAAAGACGACGAAGATCTTATCAAGGCCTTAAAGAAGGGGAGTGAGGCAATAATTGAGTCAAATTCGCATACGGGAAAAGTGATAAAAGATACCTTCGCCCTCTCTGGTTTCACAGCAGCATTTAATTTTATGAAAAATAGATGTAAATAATTTTTAAATATCTATTCATCAAGGAAAAATAATGACAGCGAAAGAAATTGATATTTATCTAACGTCCGATTTTACGCATTCTAATGAGAAGACGTATTTGAAGAAAAAGAATATCGTGGGAATGTCAAGAACTGAATTGAATACGGCACTTCTTACTATAGAGCCCCAAGCCAAAAACTTTAAAATGAGAGAAAATCAAATATGGAATTGGGTTTACCAGAAAGGCGTTAAAGACTTTGATCTTATGACCAATATATCAAAGGAATATAGAGAAGCACTTAAAAAAAGCTTTGTTATTGAAAGGCACCGAATTATTAAAAAGCAAATAAGTACCGATGGGACTCGAAAGTATTTACTCAGTTTACAAGACGGAAATCAAATTGAAGCTGTTTATATTCCCGAGAGAGACAGAGGAACCTTGTGTATTTCAAGTCAGGTTGGCTGTACCTTAAATTGCTCTTTTTGTTTCACTGGCACCCAAAAATTAGTTCGCAACCTGAGCGCGGCAGATATTGTTGGACAAGTTTTAGTGGTACGAGACGACTTAGACGAATGGCCGAAAAATGGCATCACAAAACATAGCAAACGTCAAATTTCTAATATTGTCATGATGGGAATGGGTGAGCCTTTATATAATTATAACGCTGTCCGAGACGCATTACATATTGTTATGGATAATGAAGGAATCGCTCTTTCAAAAAAACGCATAACTTTATCCACATCGGGTGTGGTTCCAAAAATTGAAAAAACAGGGCACGAAATAGGGTGTCTTCTAGCCATAAGTTTTCATGCAACAACGGATGAAGTAAGAAATAACCTTGTACCAATTAATAAAAAATGGAATATTGCACAACTNTTAAAAACCCTGCGTAATTACCCTACNCTTAGCAANTCCCAAAGAATTACTTTTGAATATGTAATNCTNAAAAATATAAATGATAGCGATGCNGATGCTAAAAGGCTTGTGAAACTAATTGCTGGTATTCCAGCTAAAATTAACCTCATACCATTTAATCCATGGCCTGACTCTCCATATGAAAGATCCACAAAAAAAAGAATCGAAGCATTCGCTAAAATTATCAATCGAGCTGGTTATGCAAGCCCTGTGAGATATCCGCGAGGAGAAGACATAATGGCGGCATGTGGACAACTCAAATCAGATTCACTAAAAATAAATAGAGCTCTTTACAAAATTAANNCACCACTTCAGTCGATAACAGGTTTATGATATTGATAATCTACACTATTAATTCAAACTTTTTCTAAGGGTGAAATCAATCAATCGCAGAAATATTATCAAAAAATCTATCGCATTATTTGCGCTGTCAGGACTTTTATATTTGACCTCTATGTCAAGCGTTAAAGCAGACAATCAATTTAAAAAAGCGAACATGATTGTGGTTTGGAAAAGTAAAAGAAAAATGTCTCTTTTTTACAATAAAAACCTCATAAAAACGTATACTATTAGATTAGGATTCAACCCAATTGGACACAAACAAAAAGAGGGTGATGGCCGCACGCCTGAAGGACGTTATTTTATCACGCACCATAATCCACACAGTGCCTATCACAAAAGTCTTGGTATTAGTTATCCAAATTCCAAGGACAGGGCCGATGCCCTTAAAAGAAAAGAATCACCGGGAAGCGATATTTTTATTCATGGCGGACCCAAAAATATCATAACTCACTTTTTCAAAGACTGGACAGGCGGTTGTATTGCAGTATTCGATAATGAAATCGATGAAATTTATCAATTGGTTCCCGATGGCACTGTTGTTTATATTTATTCATAATGTTTATATTTATTCATAACTTACTTACTTTTCAGTCCAATTAATTGAACCCACCAAATAGTTCCATTCTCTTCTTGAAACCATCCTAAACCAATATGGGTCGCCATCGGATCCAAAATTACCTTAGAAGACAAGTTATTTTTAAGCCACACCTGCAAAACCTCAAACTCACCTTCAAAAGTCTCAGAAACATTTTCTCCCACAATGATNCCAGTGAACCCAGATATTTCTGCTCGATCTTGAGGTGAAGAGTAATCTGATCCAAAGTTCCATGCCCTTTTCTGATTCGAAATATCAAGAGCATGAGTGTTCGCACTAGCATTCAATTCTNTTGAAAAAGAAAGTTGGCCCAACGCTCTCTCAAACCGAAGTGCATTGATTACATCAATATGCCTGAGCCTAATTTTTTCTGAGTTATACGACTTAATTAGCCCTGATTTACCATAACCTAAGTAGGTGTTTACATCGTTTCCTAAACAAGCCGTAAAAATAAAACAGATTAAAACGTATAATATAAAATTTTTCAAAACTTTGACCTAATTATATTAATATTACTCTATCTAACTTTTTTCTCTTTTCTGCACAATGAAATATGACTAAAGATATTTAAATCAGATAAAACTTAANTAATAGATAAACTATGGAATANAAAATTTCTCGACGCAACCTACTGATAGACGNTAGCAGCATTCTAATCGGTACTACTTATTTACTTTCTAAAGCAAACGTAAATGCTCAAATGGCCGTTGAACTAAACTCTGAGGGAAACCCTACTCACAATATTTTTACCTATCGGTATCAAAACTGGNCTGATCATTTTAAAAACTTACACAATGGGGCTATTTTGGCAGATATCGAATGCAGGTGCTTGCACTTTTGGCACGAGAATGGCGAGATTTACAAAATTTTCCCAACATCAGTTCCCCTTACAGAGGACTTAACAAAAAGAGGCAACACTACAGTTACACAAAAAATTGTCGGTCCTGTTTGGCGACCGACCAAAGCAATGCGAAAGCGAGATCCCAAACTACCTGAATTTATGCCAGCAGGTCCCGACAACCCGCTTGGTTCTCATGCACTATATCTTGGGTGGCCAAGCTATAGGATACATGGCACAAGTGATATAAGAAAAATTGGAAGACAGAGCTCCAGTGGTTGTATTGGTCTATACAATGAGCAGATAAAACAGCTTTTTGACTGGGTCAAAATTGGAACGCAAGTGAAATTGACATAAGATCATAATATTTAAACTGTAATAGATCTCAGACCAGACACATAAGTCGGATAAATTAATGAATATCCTAACACATTTGATAATTTTTTATTAGATACTCTTTTGGACTCCCGGTAGAAACTTTTGGCCATGGGAGATAGGTTAGCATCACAAAAGTTGATTCCTGGTAAAATAGGAATTTGCATAATTTTAGACGCCTCATCTATTACGGTTTCTCCAGGAGTAGGCAAATTATCCGTAACATTATATATTCCAGCTAATTTTGGCTTATCTAGACTTGCGCACACTGCACCTGCAAGATCCTCAACATGAATTCTATTAAAAAATTGATATGGCTTGATAACTTTTTGAATAGCGTTCACTTTTATCTTTTCAAAGACATTACGGTTTGGTCCATAAATGCCAGCAACACGAAAGAGATATAATGGAACCTCATTTTTAGAAGAAAATTTTTGCCAAAACCCCTCAGCCATGACACGCGCTTTACCTTGGCTTGTAATTGAGTCAGGCTTACTATCTTCTTGGACCCATCCTCCCTTTCTATCGCCGTAGACACCCGTTGAAGATAGGTAACCAAGCCAATTTACCTTTGCGCTTTCATTTTGGACCAATTTCTGGAGCTTCCTTAAACCATTATCAATTGAACCTTGTGGTGCAATACTAGACAAGACTGAGCATTCCTGCTCCAGAACCCGCCTTAACGCTGACATATCATCCCAAAAGACTGCCTCAATTCCCAAATCTTGNAAACTTTGAAATTTTTCTTTTGATCGAGTAGTTCCANAAACGTGCCACCCTCGAGATATTAATTTTTGGGCAATAAATTTAGCACTGTAACCACAACCTAATATTAATAATTTCTTATTCATTAAANCTCTTCAACTTTTCTAATGCCCAGGATGCTGCGTCGCGCACACCAAAATCAGCGTCAGTCAATAACGCATTCACTGTTNATTTAAATTTTGCTTGCTTGGAATTTCCAATAGCATAAAGTATATTTCTTACGAANCTATTTCTACCAATCCTCTTTACTGGTGATCCAGAAAATTTTCGTCGGAATTGCTCGTCCGTAAGTGTTGCTAAATCTTGTAATGGTTGAAGATTTAAGTGTTTTTTTGAAAAATATTTCAATTCTGTNGCTGCTTTGGCAAACTTATTCCAAGGGCAAATTGCGAGACAGTCATCACACCCATAAATTCTATTACCAATTTTACTCCTTAAATCTACNTCAACCGGGCCCTTNTGCTCTATTGTCAAATAAGAAATACATTTTCGTGCATCCANTTGATATGGCCTAACAAAAGCCGACGTTGGACAAATATCTAAACAACGAGTACAAACACCACAACGGTCAATTTCTTTCTCATCAAGCTTCATTTTTAAATCAGTAAAGATTACTCCAATAAAGAACCAGTTACCTAAAGTTCGACTTACCAAATTTGTATGCTTTCCCTGCCAACCTAATCCAGCCATCTGAGCCAATGGCTTTTCCATTACAGGGGCAGTNTCAACAAATACTTTTATACTAGCCTGGGTTTCTCCAACAAACCAACTACCNAATTTTTTTAATCGTTTTTTCATTAANTCATGATAATCATGGCCATGAGCATAGACAGAAATATTTCCACGATCCTTCTTCTTTAAACCATCCAGCACATCATTCGTAGGATTATAATTATCCGTAAACAGCATAATTGATTGCGCATCTGGCCATAAATCTTTTGGGCTTGAGCGCCAATTCGTTCGTTTCGCCATCCAATCCATTTGACCATGAAACCCGTTTTGCAAGAAATTCGATAGCCCTTTTCTTGCGTAAGGAATTGACTCAGGTGAGGTAATTCGGGCGGATGCAAATCCAAATTTNGTTGCCTGCATCTTTATTTTNTTTTCAAAACTATNATTAAGAATAATGTCCATGCTAAAAATCTAAATCTGAGTAATGGTCTGGAGGAGTAAAAGCTGGTAAGTAATCTTTTAATAATGAGCGAAAAGCAGGCCGGCTTTTTATCTTGGCATACCAATTCCTAATTGACTCAAAACGACTCCAATCGATGTCACCAATATAATCTAAAGTCGAAATGTGCGCTGCTCCAGTGAAATCAGCTATTGTCATATTGTCTCCAGCCAACCAGCGTCTTTCGTCAAGAACACTATCTAAATAAATAAAATGTTTCTTTAAAGCCACCATACCAGACTTCATTAAACCACTATCAGCTTGATTGCCANTTGATAACTGTTTATACACCCGTTGGTACAATAATTTCGANGTAACATCACGATGAAAGGCATCATCAAACCAACAAGAAAAACGACGTGCCTCTACTTTATCAATCATCATCTCTGGGAGCAATGGAGNATCCGGGTATCCTTCCTCTATGTATTCAAATATGGCATTACTTTCTGAAANTATCATACCATCAATTTTTAAAACAGGAACTTTAGCCGAAATATTAAGTTTTACAAATTCAAAACGTTTTTCCCAAACTCGTTCTTCAACTAAATCAACCTCTAATTTTTTTTCTGCGAGAACAAGCCGAATTTTTCGNCAAAATGGAGATAGGGGNAGATGATATAGACACCGCATAAGAACTTCTCAATTAGAATAATTTTTGGTTAGTAACTATTAACATAAATTATAGTATTATTAATTTTAATTTTAGATAGCAGTTGCTATGACAATAATCTAAAACGTATATTTAATTTCTTTAATCAGATACTGTTTAAAGCTTCTTATAGGAATATCCAAATAAAGAATTTATAAATTTAATTATCATTTTTATTTCAGGAGGAAAATATGTTTGGTGTCATAGCAGCAGTACCAACTCCAGTAGATGATCAGGGTGAGCCAGTCATTAGTCCCTTTCTTTCGCATTGTTCATGGGTTCTAAAAAATGGCTGTGATGGCATAAATATATTAGGATCTACGGGNGAAGCAAATTCTTTCGGAACCAGTCAAAGACAATTAATTATGAGCAGTGCTGCTGAAAAACTGGATATTCAGAAACTCATGGTTGGNACAGGGACGCCTTCTCTATCAGAAACAATTTATCTTACCAAATTTGCTTCAAACCATGGTTATAAAGTTGCATTAGTTTTACCACCTTTTTACTATAAGCCNNTCNAAAATAATGGTCTTTTTCTTTGGTATCAGACATTACATGAAAAATTAGAAAACCATAATATTAAAATTTATTTTTATAACTTTCCACAAATGACAGGATTTACCATTCCAATTGAAGTTATTGAAGATCTGAATAGACAGTGGCCAGAACGNTTCTCTGGAATTAAAGACTCNTCTGGCGACTTAGACTATTGCAGAAGATTGTCAAAAAATGAGAACTTTAAAGTTTTTCCTAGCTCTGAAGTATCAATTTTAGAGGCTCATAAATCTAACTTCTCCGGCTGTATATCCGCTACAACGAATCAAACTTTGTTTTTAAGTTCCGAGGCTTGGATAAAACGGAGTGAAAATATTAATGCTTTAATTTTAAAAATAAAAAAAATTAGAGAACAAATTTCTAGNGAGTCATTAATTCCGTCAATCAANTATCTAGTNTCAGTGCAAACCAAAGACAAAACTTGGCAAAATATTTTACCACCGTTAAACGCTATCAACAAATCAAGAAGGCTTGAATTGGACGCAATTCATAACCANCTTTTATCTTCAGAATGACGGCTTCCCTTATTTTTTCGTTTTGGTTGNTTTTCTAAAACTTTGATGACTGATGTTCGTTTTCTCATTAGCTCTGACAGAGACCGAAGTTTTGGTCGGTCACGATAAAGTATCTCCTTGTGAAGGTCCCATCGCATAAGCATATATAAATAAAAATCAGCAGCNGTCATAAAATCACCACAAATAAAAGGTGCTAATTCTTTTTCAATATAATCATAAAGNACTAATTGCTCTTTATGAGATCGTGATCGTAAATCTTCAAAGTANTCCTTACCTGCATAATATCGAGAATGGTGCTGTCTGTGATAAGCTGAATATATGGATGTTGCCATAAGTGAAAGAAATTGCCAGTATCGGTCATAAAGATATGAACCACGCTTAGGAGCTAATATATTAAATCTATCTGTTAGATGGTTTACGATCGCTAAAGTTTCAAAAATTATGCTTTGGTTTGGACAAATTAGAATAGGGATTTTTCCTTGTGGATGTGCCAACAACGAATTTTCAGAGTTTNAATTTTTTAAATCATTAAAGGTAATTTCATANTCCACACCAGCCTCACTGAGTAAAAACTCTGCAATTAAGGAGCCCGCACCTGATCGACCAATGATTTTATATTTAGATTTATCCATCAATGACTCGCCCCATGATTCTTTTTATGCCTCCGTATGTTCTCACAAACAATTAGAGATACTCAATTGATAATTTAAAACATAATGATATAGAAAGTACTAAAAGTATAAACCCAAAACTGAACTCGATAGATTTTTTATAGGTATTGAAAAATTTAAACATTATGNAAGTGCTTNCCAAAGAAACCATCATTAAATAGGCGAATGTATCGATGACCCCAGCGAGCGTTGCCATTCCTAAATGGGTCGCAAATGTCTGTCCGACAACAAGAAATTGACTGAACAATGAGAGAAAAAACACACCGATTTTTGGGTTAAGCATAGCAATTAAGAAACCATCGAGAAACGCATTCGAAAAAAAANTTCTTGCCGGTTTTTGCNACACGTTNTCTACTTTTGTGGAAGTGGAAAACGACGATCGAATAATTCGAGTACCTAAAAAAAATAAAAATATTACTCCCAAAATCTGAATAGCGATAAATAATTGTCGATATGTATTTAAAGCTATAGCTAATCCAGTTGCAGATAAAAGAGCGTACACGAAAATACCAATTCCATGACCAATTGAGGCTATATATCCTGACTTTCTTCCATCACTAGCCGTTAGCGACAAAATTACCATTAGGCTTGGACCTGGAGAAAAAGCCCCCAAAATACAAATAATCGCTAAGGAGGCCCACTCATTTAAGAGCATAGAGTTCTACCTTTATAAATTAGCTTTATCATTTTCAGTTGTTGAGTAAAAAGCTTTTCTGTTTTTATCATACGCCCAAAGAGCACCATGCTCCATGTCAAACCACCAACCATGAAGCTTCAATTCTCCAATGTCCTCTAGATCCCTTAACCATGGGAATGTTCNAAGATTATTCATTGAATTTAATATAGCAGCCTTCTCTACCTCATGAATTCTTACTTCATCAATTAATCCTGCAGAAAATTGATCCATTATTGGCATTGCAATTTTAATCCAAGGAGTAATAAACTCTCTTTCCTTGTTATCTTCACCCCGTGCGTGGGAACAAAGTGCTTTGATACCCCCGCAAAAGGCGTGACCAAGAACAACAATCTCACGAACACCAAGGTCACGAATACCAAATTCAATAGCAGCACTGATACCATGATAATTATCATCTGGTTGATATGGCGGAACTAAATTAGCAACGTTACGAACTACAAATAAGTCACCAGGCCTTGCTCCAAAAAGTATCGCAGGATCAACCCGTGAATCTGAGCATGAGATAATCATGGTTTTAGGTTTTTGACCGCGTTTAGCCAACTTTTTATAAAAACTACCATCAGCTCCAAAAAAGTTCTTTTTAAAGTCAGAAAATCCCGCTATTAACTTCTTAACCATTGAACCTCACTTAAACATATCCTGTTTACATTAATCTAATTTCAGCTTTAATTGGAGTACATTATCACTAAGAATGAGTTCACATAATCAATTATAATTGTAAACAGTAAATTAAATAGGTCTAAATATGAATAAAACTTGCTGCGGACCAGGCTATGCATCACCAGTAGATGCGATTCAGGCACCCAGAGAAAAAATTCTTTATACAATTGCCATCTATGTAGGAACAGGAATTCAATCACCAGATTATTTAGCCACGATCGACGCTGATCCTGATAGCAAAACATTTTCAAAAGTTATCAATCGTTGTGAAATGCCCGGGATAGGTGATGAATTGCACCATATGGGTTGGAATGCTTGCTCTTCATGCTTTGAGGATAAAACTATGGAACGGAAATACTTAATTGTCCCCGGCGTCCGCTCATCCAACATACATGTAATTGACTGTGGAACCAATCCACGTGCACCAAGCATCTTTAAAGTAATAAGTGGCGATGAAATCAAAGAAAAAACTAATCTATCTGCGCCTCACACTGTGCACTGTTTAGGTTCAGAAATCATTATCTCCATGCTAGGTGACGCAAAAGGAAATGCACCAGGAGGATTCCTTCACCTCAATAAGGAATTTGAAATACTGGGACGTTGGGAAAATGATCTCGGTGGAATGAAATTTAATTATGATTTCTGGTACCAACCTAGACACAATGTTATGGTATCGAGTGAGTGGGCAGCCCCTAATACGTTTATGCCAGGTTTTGACCTTGAGGAAGTGGGGCATTTAAAGTATGGAAGAGAAATTCATTTTTGGGATTTCAAGGAAAAAAGGGTAGTAAAGACACATTATTTAGGAGAAGATGGTCTTGTTCCTCTAGAGGTACGTTTTCATCATAACCCTGAATCAAGCCATGGCTTTGTTGGTGCAGCTATGTCTTCAAATATAATTCACTGGTACAAAAAAGATAATCAATGGATAGTGCAAAAAATAATTGATATCGAAAACGAACGTCATCCTGAGTGGCCAATACCTCTTCCAGGCTTAATTACTGTGATACTTCTTTCTATGGATGATAAATATCTCTACCTTTCGAATTGGCTTCACGGAGATATACGGCAGTATAATATTTCCGATCCTCACAATCCATTTTTAACTGGACAAGTATGGATGGGTGGTATGCTTAAAAAAGCTCCGATAGTAAACGATGTAGAAATAGCTGGTGGGCCACAAATGATACAGTTATCTCTTGATGGCAAACGTCTTTACGTAACCACATCACTTTTCTCAACTTGGGACAATCAATTTTATCCAGAAATCCGTCACAAAGGTGGAGTTATGATTATGGTAGACTGTGATACCCTCAATGGTGGAATGAAAATAAATCCTAACTTTATAGTTGATTTTGGTAAAGAACCTAATGGGCCATCACGATGTCATGAAACGCGATATCCCGGCGGAGATTGTACATCTGATATATGGCTATAGGAGCAAATCATGGACCACACCCAACCATACCCAGAAACCTACTTAGCTGAAATACTAGCCTCAGTCAAAAATATCGCGATGGTCGGCGCTAGCCCGGACCCTACTAAATTTAGCTATGGTGTTCTTCGCGTTTTACATGAGCAAGGTTTTAATATGATGCCAATAAATCCCCAGGTGGGCTTGACCGAAATACGAGGTATTAAAGTTTATTCAACACTTGATGAAATTGAAGATCCCATCGATATGGTTCAGGTATTCCGAAACTCTACTGCACTTTATGGTATTTCTGAAAATGCAATTAAAATAAAAGCTAAGGTTTTGTGGGCACAAATTGGTGTTTTTGATGAGGAGGCGGCAAAATTAGCAGAGGATGCTGGGTTAAAAGTTGTGATGAATAGGTGCCCAAAGATTGAGTTATTTCGACCATTTTGGAAACCTAAATTAAATCTGGGTATTTAATGCCAAATTCGAGCGGATACAAAGTAAAACTAGTGAATAGTAAAATAAATTTGATTGTCCAGTCAGACCAAACAATATACGAGGCTGCACTCGCTCATGGAGTCCAACTACCAATTGGCTGTAATTATGGCGGATGTATTACCTGCGCAGGAAAACTGATCTCTGGCAAAGTAAAGCAACCTGGTGCTACAGCCTTAAATAAGAGACAATCAAGCGAAGGCTATATACTTTTGTGTGTCGCTCGACCGACCCAAGACTGTGCAATTGAGGATGGTGTGGAGTCACATGATCAGCTATATCAAAATCCTTTCCTTAGTAGTAATTTTGGTAGATAGCGAGTAACAACCGCTTTAATAGTTTTGAACAAAGCAGATTGGATTAATTTTGGAAAACAATGATGCAAAAAATTTTGGGTTTGGAACCCAAATTAGAAAATCTCCTTTTTTTTCCTCCGCAATTGAATGGGGGGCCAAGGATTTCTCTGTTTATAATCACATGTATATACCACGTGATTTTGGAAACCCTGAAGAAAATTTTTGGAACCTTGTCACTGAGGCTATCCTTTGCGATGTCTCTGTTGAAAGGCAAGTGGAAATAACTGGACCAGACGCAGAAAAATTTACCCAATATTTGACTCCTAGAGATATCTCAAAATGTGCCATTGGTCAGTGTAAATATGTTTTAATAACGAACGAAGCTGGTGGAATATTAAACGATCCTGTTTTACTTCGAATAGGGAAAAATCACTTTTGGTTATCATTGGCAGATAGTGATATTCTTCTTTGGGCTAAAGGGGTCGCAGTAAATTGTGGTATGGATGTAAATATTTGTGAGCCAGATGTCTCGCCTTTACAGCTTCAAGGTCCTAAATCCAAAGAAATAGTTAATGCCCTTTTCGGCACCAAAGTTTCAGAACTTAAATATTACTGGTTCACAAAAATTAACTACCAAGGAATACCGCTAGTTGTATCAAGAACTGGATGGTCGAGTGAATTAGGTTATGAAATATTCCTTTGCGATGGCTCCCAGGGAAAAAAACTTTGGGACGAAATTATGAGAGTTGGTAAACCCTTAGGTCTTCGACCAGGACATACCTCAACTATAAGGAGAATTGAGGGTGGGATGTTATCTTATCATGCAGATCTTAACTCACAAAATAATCCGTTTGAATTAGGCCTTGAAAGGCTTATTGATCTAGGGAAAAGTGCCGACTTTATCGGAAGGGAAGCCTTAACTGTTATTAAAAAGAATGGTGTGTTTAAAAAACAGGTGGGATTGATTATAAAAATGAAGCCACTCAAATCGCCCAATAAAGACTTTTGGCCCGTGAAAATAAATGACAAAATTATTGGAAAAATCACATCTGCAGTATACTCCCCTAGATTGAAAGAAAACATTGCATTAGCAATTATAGATGTAAACTTTGTCAAATTAGGTACAATCGTAAATGTTGAAGTCTCCGGCTCAGTTCTAAAAGCTGAAGTCGTTAAAGTACCGTTTTATGACCCGGAAAAACAAATAGCTAAAACATAAATAAATATTTTAGGTGGTATCTTTTAGAAAATAGGTTTGTATCATATGTTACATCATAATAATAAAAAACATCAATTAGTTTAAAAATGAGCAATAATCTAACCCGAATAGACTGTACTTTTCAAAAAGATAATGCTTGCATTGATTTTCGAAGTGATACTGTTACACAACCTACTAATGCTATGCGTTACGCTATGGCAAATTCAAAAGTTGGCGACGATGTTTACGGTGACGACCCCACTGTTAATAATCTACAAGATAAAGTTGCCAACCTTTTAGGAAAAGAAGCTGGACTATTTGTTACTAGTGGAACCCAATCGAATTTATGCGCCATGCTTGCTCACTGTAACCGAGGAGAGGAAGTAATTACTGGAGATAGATATCATGTTTATGTTGACGAAGCAGGAGGAGCATCGGTTCTAGGCTCGATAATGATGGCTACTGTGAGAACTCAAAGCGATGGAAGCATTGATGCTAATGAAATAGAAAACACGATTAAACCTGATGATCCTCATTGTCCAATAAGCAAACTTTTGAGCCTAGAAAATACTGTTGGCGGGAAAGTTCAAAATCTTAATAATATAAATAAATGTGTGGAACGCGCTAAAAAATTTGGTTTGTCAACCCATATGGATGGAGCGCGTCTGATGAATGCTTCAATAAAAATTTCGACTCCAGTCAAGACAATAGTAAAAAATATAGATTCTGTTTCACTTTGTCTTTCAAAAGGATTAGGGGCTCCAGCTGGTTCAATATTGGCAGGTTCAAAAGAATTTATAAAAAGGGCCTACAGAATACGAAAACTTTTGGGCGGAGGTATGCGACAAGCCGGAATTCTTGCTTCTGCTGGTATTTATGCTTTAGATAATAACGTGGAACGTTTGGACTATGATCACCAAAATGCAGTTATATTGGCCCAAAAACTACAAATCATTGATCAAGTTACCGTAATTCCTGAACAAGTTGATACTAACATGGTTTTTATTAAAATTCCAACAGAGGCAAGAACTAAACTTCGGGAGTATTGTTCAAATAATGGAATTTTAATCAACGTAGACTCAGAAATTATAAGATTAGTCACCCATCTCGATATTTCGAGAGAAAAAATTAACTTTTTTGTTAATAAACTAAAATCATTTTTTTCTTAACCAATCTCATGCTGAATTAAAATAAAGCAAATTTTTGATAGCTTAAGTCAACCAAAATGTAGAGTTTTAACTTCTTGAAAATCTTCTAACCCCATTTTTCCACCTTCCCTTCCATTCCCTGATTGCTTAAAACCACCGAAAGGCGATCCATAATTAAAACCACCCCCATTAATGTGCACAGCGCCAGCTCTTAATTTACTCGAAACACGCTCTGCACGATTCATATCATCTGTTTGCAAATAAGCTGCCAATCCGTAGGGAGTGTCGTTGGCAATGTTTATGGCCTCATCCTCGTCTTCAAAGGGGATGATGACCAATACAGGACCAAATATTTCTTCATGAGCAACCCTCATATCATTCGTAACATTAGAAAAAACAGTTGGCTTGACAAACCAACCTTTTTCAAAACCGAGTGGACGTCCAGTGCCTCCAACCAATAGTTCTGCCCCTTCATCTATACCAACCTTTATCATATTTTGAACCCGATCAAATTGAATTTTATCGAACAACGGGCCTATATGATCACCCTCTTCCATTGGGTTAGCTACTTTTTGGGACAAAGCAGCGCGTTTCACTATTTCAAGAACCTCAATGTAGCAACTGCGCTCCACGAGCAAACGGGTTGGAGCATCGCACGACTGACCCGAATTGAGAAAGCATTCTTTGACAGATTCCGTAACTCTTTTTTCCAAATTGCAATCTGAGAAAACAATATTAGGCGATTTTCCACCGAGCTCTAATGTCACCCGTTTTACAGTGTCCGCGGCTCTTCTAGAAACATCAGTTCCTGCTCTAGTAGAACCTGTAAACGACATCATTTGAATATCTTTATGCGCAGATAGAGCCGCTCCAACTGTCGGACCATCTCCTTGAATTAAGTTGAATACTCCCGGAGGATAACCCACCTCATCGATTATTTCGGCATATATTTTTGCAGATAGAGGCGTGTGTTCTGATGGTTTTAAAACACAAGTGCAACCGGTAGCCAAAACTGGAATTACCTTCAATGCGATCTGGTTAATTGGCCAATTCCACGGAGTAATTAGGCCACATACGCCTATTGGCTCTCTAACTAAAATATCACCATTGCTTAGCGTTTCACGCTCTACCATTTCTCTTAAAGAATCGATAAAGCCCTCTAAATGCCCTATACCGCTATCAGCCTGGGAGTCTCGCGACATTGAAATAGGAGCTCCCATTTCTTTTGTCATCGCCCAAGCCAAATCGTCAAATCTATTTTTAGTAATTTTTAAAAGTCTCTCGAGCAAATCCAACCTTTCGTCTTTTGGTGTCAAACAGAATGATTTGAAAGCCTCTGTTGCAGCAGCTACAGCTTTGTCAACATCTTCCTCATTACCTAATATTGTAACACCAATTTGGTCCTCAGACACCGGGCTCAGAATTGGAAATTCTTTTCTTGAAACAGGTTCCACCCATTGGCCATTCAAATAAAACTTTCTTGCATCAATCATCTGTCACTCCAATCACAAAAATTATATTTGCTAATAATGAACAAAAAACAAGATTTAATCTACCGTTTTTCCGACAGTGCCCAATCCCAGTACATTTCCCTTACCTTTTTCGAAATTGGTCCAGTTTGATATTTTTTATCGTTAAATTTGGATACGGGTGTGACCTTCATCATATTCCCGGACATAAAGACCTCATCAGCTTTCAAAAAATCCGAGAGTGTTACCACTCTTTCAAAGACTGGAAAGCCGCTTTGCTTCAAATTTAGAATATGTCGATCACGAGTTATCCCAGCTAAAAAGGTCCCATTTGGAATCGGTGTTACGACTTCACCATCCGTCACCAAAAATATATTTGCAGTAGCCGTCTCGGCGACATTGCCCATCACATCACAAACAAGCGCATTACTAAATCCCTTCTTCCTCGCTTCAGCTAACATACGAGCATTATTTGGATAAAGGCAGCCAGCCTTTGCATTCACAACATTATCTTCTAATACTGGTCTCCGAAACCATGTTGTAGTCAAAGTAGCATGGCTAGAAAGATCTGCCATGGGTATATCTTCTAAGCAAATTGCAAAACCAGTAGAATTCTCTTTTGGAATAATTGCCAAATCACCTCCATCTAGCGCCCAATACATTGGTCGAATATAAACAGCAGAGTTAGAGGGAAAACGACTCAAACCTTCCCAAATAATTGACACCATTTCATCAGTTGTAATAGTTGGCGTAATCATCATCGCCCGAGCAGAGTTATTGACCCTATCACAATGGGCTCTTAAATCTGGTGTAACTCCTTCAAAATAACGCGCACCATCAAAAACGCTACTACCTAGCCAAGTCCCATGATCACCTGCACGCATTATTGCTTCATCAGCATCACTCCATCGACCTTGAAAATATGTACGAATATTTGTTCCTGTGGCCATATTGATTCCTCCGACCAGAACGTTAAAATGGAACCTTCGCAAGGTCTACCTGAATTTTCATTTTAAAGAAAATTTTGTTTAAAAATAATTTACTTCTGCACAGAAAGTTGTTCTACTATAAGATAATTAACACATTAATGAGCAAAAAAAATTATGCATGCTGAAATTTGCGAAGATACTGTTATTTTGAATCAATGGCATCCAATCTCCTCTACAGATGATCTAAAAAATCACAAACAGATTACTACCATGCTTTTGGAAGAAAAAATTACTTGTAAAAAAAACTCGAATGGTAAATATTTTGTATGGAAAAGCATTGATATTAAGAAAAAGCTACTTCCAATAAAAATAGCTTATGGATATTTGTGGACTAGCCTTGGCACTCCACCGACTGATTTATTCTCATTTCCAGAATTTTATGAAATTGATAGAAGAAACGTTGCCACAGGCGTCTTCGGTGTAAATATTTCAGCAGGAAGAACAATAGAAAATTTTCTAGACATGGGACACTTTCCATTTGTTCATACTGGTGTATTAGGTGAAGAACCGCACACTGAAGTAAAAGAATATGATGTTTCAATTTGCGAAACAAACGATGAAATATTAGCCACAAAATGTCAATTCTACCAACCTCAAGCAGCAGTTATATCAAGTAAGGGTGCCGAAGTTGATTATATATACCGTATACCCCACATTAATTGCGCCATACTTTATAAATCAAGCCCAGTTGATAAAAAACGACAAGACGCAATAATCATTTTTGTTCAACCTGTGAGCCAAGAAATAGTTCGCGCTCATACAGGTATGTGTATCATTGATGATAAAAGTGCAGATAAAGATATTCGCCTATTTCAACAAACAATCTTTGGCCAAGACAAGCCTATATTAGAAAACCAGTTTCCAAAAAAACTGCCTCTAGACTCGCGTGCGGAGACACCAATTAGAGCAGATAAGTCTTCTATCGCATATAGAAGATGGCTTTCCCAAAAAGGTTTAACTTATGGGGTAATACCCAGTGAAGACAATAACCTTTTTGAGGTTATGTAAATGAAGCTCGCTCTTTCGAAATGGTTTCCAGTGGCGAGTATTTCTGACTTACCATACCGACATATATTTCAAGGCCAGTTGCTTGGGAGAGAATATGCAATATGGAAAGCGGACGATGGAAATATAAACATCTGGGAAAATAGGTGCCTGCACAGAGGAGTGCGGCTTTCTATTGGTACAAACGAGGGTTTCGAATTAAAATGTCAGTATCACGGTTGGCGCTATGCAAATCGAACAGCTGGCTGTACATATATTCCAGCTCATCCTGCAGATGCTCCAGCCCGAACTATTTGTAACAACACTTATACCTGCCAAGAAAAATATGGAATGGTTTGGACTTGTGAAACCCCAATCGGTGACGTTCCCGATATAAAAGGTTTCAAGTCGTTTACAGTGCTGCGGCCAATTCCTATAAACAGTGCATACAAAAATGTAAGAAATTTTCTATCAAGCAAAGAAATCCCTGACCACCACATGCTAAGGTCAAAGCAAACTGAATTTTGGCGCTTTAAAACAAATGCCGGAAACCTTTTAAGTTTAGTTATTCAACCTCAGAGTGGGAATATTTCAATTTTAAGGGGTATTTATAACTTAAAAACCACCGGGACTGAAAAACTTAGAGTTCTGAAGTATTATAATTCGCTTATGACTAAATTACGAGATGAAATAGAGAGTCAACACCTACCAAAACTACATGAGAGAAATCCAAAAATATCAAAGCTAGCAGATGATCTTTCACAATTTCCAACTTTATCGGATCAAAAGCATAACTTACGTGTAAGTGTGAGTGAAAAAGTAAAATTGTCAGATAATATTGTCAAACTCAAACTAAAGAGTATTAAGAAACAACTTCCGACATTTCATGCGGGAGCTCACATTGATATCGTGCTGCAAAATGGGTTAATTAGACAATATTCACTTACAAACGGCCCAGGAGAAACAGATCATTATTGTATTGCCGTAAAAATAGAAAAACATGGGGGAGGTGGTTCAAAAATAATTTCTGAGAATATATCCGTCGGCGATATCATGGCTATTTCAGCACCTCATAACAGCTTTCCACTTTTGAGGAACTCAACTCATATTATTTTTCTTGCTGGTGGAATAGGAATTACACCAATGTTATCAATGGCAAAAGCTATGCATTCAATGCGACAAAGCTTTGAACTTCACCATTTCACAAAATCAAATGATAAGGAAGCGTTTAGTCACGATTTTGCGAGCTTTACCAACAAAGTGATAACTTATAATGACTTATCCATAAACCAAAGTTTGACGACTATTAAATCCCTATTAAAAAAACCAAAATTTTCAAATAAAATTTATGTTTGTGGACCTGGAGAAATGATCCAGAACGCAATAAAGATTGGGCTTGAATTTGGTTGGAACGAGTCAGATATTCATTATGAATACTTTAAAAATGAAAATGAAATTCATAAGAATTCCACGTTTAAAATTGATCTGGCTCGCTCAGCTATGAGTTTAGAAGTTCCATCAGGAAAAAGTGTGCTTCAAATCTTAAAAGAAAATGGAGTAAATTTAGTGAGCTCTTGTGAACAAGGAGCATGTGGAACATGCAAAGTCCGTGTAATTGAAGGTAAAATTGATCATCAAGACGTTTTCCTAAACTCTTTAGAAAAGGAAGGCCAAAATATAATGCTAACATGTGTCTCCAGAGCAAAATCAAAAAGATTAATTTTGGATATCTAGGATAGGACATGCTTAAACTCTATGATTATGAACTTTCTGGAAACTGTTATAAAGTTCGCTTAATGATGGCATTTTTAAAACTTTCCTACGATCGAGAACTGATAGAATTCTATCCCTCAAAAAAACATAAATCTTTAGAATTTCTAGAAATTAATCCACTAGGCCAATTGCCAGTCCTCATGGATAATGATTTTATCATTAGAGATGCCCAAGCTATACTTATTTATCTGGCGCAAAAATATGACAGTCAAAATAATTGGTACCCGAGTGAAAAACCATCTTTAGTCGCTGAAATCTCAGAATGGTTATTTTTTGCCAATGACCTTACAGCAACTTCTTCTGCAGCAAGGCTCCATGATGGTTTCTTTTACACCAACATTCACGTCGAAAAATGCAGAAAAAAAGCACATGATCAGTTCAGAATTTTTGATGAGCACTTATACTTTAATGAACAGCAAGGCTTCCCTTGGATTTGTAAATCGCAATATCCAACCATTGCTGACATTGCCTGTTTTCCCTATATAATTCTGTCCGAAGAAGGTGGTATATCTCGAATAAATTATCCGGCTGTGAGGCGTTGGTGCGATAGATTTAAAAGAATACCTAATTTTATTGTGATGTCAGGTATCTTTCCGGCTGGTCCTCAAAAGGTACCTGACAATGAAGCGAAACAAAGCAAAATCTTGAATGGTAATTAGTATGCTTTTATCTCAACGCTATCTCTTCGACATACCCTCCGAAATTATATATTTGAACACTGCTTTCATGTCGCCATTATTAAATTCTGTTGTTAAGGCTATAGCCAAAGGAACCCAAGCAAAGGCGAATCCATGGAAAATAAAAACTCATAATTTCTACGAAGACGTTGAAAAAGCCAGATCCTTTTTTTCAAAAATTGTAAATGTACAAAGCGATACTATTGCAATAATTCCATCAGCCTCTTACGGGATTGAAACCGCAGCAAAAAACTTATCCTGTTCGGTTCAAAAAAATATTGTTGTTTTAGAGAACCAGTTTCCTTCAAATGTCTATCCATGGTTTCGCATCGCAAAAGAGAAAAACGTAAATATTCGAAAGATCCCAAATGATAGTAATGATCTTACCGCGTCCATAATCGAATATTTAGATGATAGCTGCGATATAGTAGCGTTACCTAACGTGGTGTGGACAACGGGACAGATTATTGACCTAGTAAGGGTAAAGAAAAAATGTGATCTTGTAAACGCCGCTCTTGTGCTAGATCTAACTCAATCTGTAGGAGCTATGACAACAAACCTTAAAAAAATAAAACCCGATTTTGCCGTGGTTGCAAATTATAAATGGATGTTAGGACCTTATGCCACTGCATTTCTTTACGTAGATAAAAAATATCATAAAGGCCAACCACTTGAAGAGGGTTGGATAACCCGAAGAAAAAGTCATAATTTTGCAAACTTAACTCACTATACTGATCAATACCAAGCTGGAGCAGTAAGATTTGATATGGGCGAAAGAACAAACTTTTCGCTTTTACCAGGAGTAGTTTCTGCACTTGAACAATTATTAAAGTGGGAGATTAAAAAAATTGAAAGCACTCTTAAAAAGCAAACTGACTATTTGGCAGTAAAATTAAAAAATATCGGATTAGAAGTGCTTAGCGAAACCCAAAGAAGTCCCCACTTTTTAAGTGCAGAGTTACCAACTGACGCAAATCCTGACATTCTACAAATTCTTGAATCTCATGGTATCTATTTGTCGATAAGATCTAATTCCCTTAGAATCACCCCTCATTTATGGAATAATTATGATGAACTTGACTTCTTTGCTTCAAAACTTTCACGAATTATCTGACAGGGTTGTTATTATTAAAATTGACAAAAATCAAAATATTAATTGTAAAACTATCGGCAGACTAGTTAAGTCGACTTTAACGATTAACTCGAAGGTAAAAAAAATATGACTGTCAACATACCTGAAATATTAGTTTCAAGCGAAACAGAATTAATTGATCTATTTAAAGATTTTCATGCCAATCCTGAATTAGGCTTTGAAGAAAATAGAACAGCAAAAATAATTGAAAAAAAACTTAATGAATATGGTGTCGATCAGATTAAATCAAAAATAGGTATAACAGGCATCGTAGGTATCATTAAAGGAAAAAAAAGTAGTAATCGTCGAATAGGTATTAGAGCGGATATGGATGCTCTTCCAATACATGAAAAAACGAAATTATCTTATGCATCCAATGTAGCTGGAAAAATGCATGCGTGTGGTCATGACGCACATATAGTCATGTTACTTGGGGCGGCAAAATACCTCGCCGCAACACGAAGCTTTGATGGCACTGCCATTCTTATTTTTCAACCCGCCGAAGAAGGCTTAGGCGGAGCATCAAAGATGATTAATGATGGCGTATTGAAGGAATTCCCTTGTGACGAAATATATGGAATTCACAATTGGCCTAATCACTCTTCAAATAAAGTCGAAATTTGTGTTGGCCCTGCAATGGCTGGAGCTGCTTTTTTTGACATTGAGGTTGTTGGTGAAGGTTCTCATGCCGCCGCTCCCCAGAATGCGAAAGATCCCATACTAGTAGGCTGCACGCTAGTTTCACAAATACAATCAATCGTGAGCCGCAACATGCCACCACTTGAGACTTGTGTTGTGTCAATTACTCAATTTCATGCTGGCTCAGCATACAACGTTATTCCAGAAACTTCTCACATATCTGGAACGATTAGGTATTTTTCCGAAGACATTTTTGATTTAACCAGAAAAAGAATTAAATCAATCTGTAATGGTCTTGAAGTATCTTATAATATTAAAATTACGCTAAATATCAGAAAAGTTTTTGACGTGCTTGTTAATGATGAAGTCCTTTCAGAAGCTTATATTGAGGCTGCTGCTGACATAGTTGGAAAGGAGAACACCAATATCAAAGCTTCTCCATCTACTGGATCAGAGGATTTTGCCGATTTTTTAAAAATCACTCCCGGAGCCTATTGTAAACTAGGTCACGAAGGGAGTTTCGCTCTTCACAGTCCCAATTTTTACATCGATCCCAAAAGTATTGCTGTTGGGTCATCAGTTCTTTCCAGAATTATCGAAAAAAGAATGCCTATTTAATTTCGCGTAAGTCACTAGCGTTACTACAACAAATTCTATGCAAGAATCTTATCTAGTGGTCAAGCTTTGCAAAAAAGCAATCTAGACAATCTAATAAATGAAGCCATATGATCAACCAATTAGATTTAATAAATCCATAGAAAGAACCCATGAAAAAGTTTATATTCTCCATATGGTTAAGTCCACATAGCCTTTTAATACTGGCAACTTTAATGTGGGCTGGCCACGCTAATGTACTAAAAGTCTCAATTGACGAGCTTTCACCAATGTTGCTTATGGGATTACGATGGGTTGGATGTTTACTTATACTATGTTTCTTTCTTTGGTCTGATGTGATAGAATACATTCCCTCAGTCAAGAAACGCCTTACATGGGTTGCAATGATGGGTGGGATCGGTATGGCTGGCTTCACCATATGTTTAGTTGTTGCTGCTCACTCTACAAGTGCAATTAATTTAGGAATTACCCAAAGTTTTATACCTGCGCTAGTAATGATAGTTGGGTTTGTGATTTTAGGTACATCTATTTCAAAAGTACAAGGATTCGGTCTTGTCCTGTCTCTATTCGGCGCACTGATATTAGTTTCAAAAGGTTCAACTCAGGCAATAGTTAACCTAAAATTCAATTCTGGGGATATTATTATGCTAATCGGCTGTTTTTGTTACGCTGGATACACACTGGGATTAACTAAACGGATAGAAATGCCGCCGACAGTTATGTTTGTATTCTTTTCATTTTTTGCTTCCCTGACCCTTTCAATTTGTATTTTTATTGAATTCTTGGCAGGTGACTTAATTTTACCCGGGTTAAGAGGTGCCGCAATAGTTCTATATTGTATAATTTTTCCATCCATATTGGCACAAACGTTTTTTATGCGAGGGGTCGAACTAATTGGAGCAAACAGAGCTGGGCTTTATGTAAATTTAGTACCCGTTTTTACGGCGCTGTTAGCAGTTATATTTCTTTCTGAACAGCTTTTTATTTTTCATGTAATCTCTTTGATATTAGTCCTAAGCGGAATTTTTATCACAGAAAAATTTAAAGAAAAGTCTGAAAAGAAACTAAGTTAAATTCTGATTTAATTCTTTTCGGCTATTCAATATACGACCCATTTGTCGCTTGCAGACAAGAGATAGGTGGTAAATTAATATTTCTTTGTCCTGAACGAAACAACCTCGGCGCAAAGAATTAAATGAAACTACAGACTAATATTTCTATACTTAAATCAAACCTCACCTGTATTTTTGCCTCTCTATCATTTGCAATGGGATTTCCAGCTCTAGATATCCTATTGAATGACTGGGGGGTAATTTCTGTAGTCTTAGTGAGAAATTCAATTGCATTCATCTTTATTTTAATTCTCTGGCTAATCACCGAAAACTTTAACAATCTTGCTCAAGCAAAATGGTTTAAAGGCTTTTTAATCGGAGCCTCAGGTTTTGGTCTAGGATCACTATTACTTGTAATTACCCAGCTTTTTACTTCAACTTTCATAGCTGCTCTAGCTGCTGCCCTTATGCCACTAGCAGCAATTACTCTCGAGTTTTTATTTGATAAACGGCGGATAACTATAAACTTTTTAATTGGTTTCATACTTGTGCTGATAGGAAGTATGATTATCCTTGGAATACAAGGTGTAGATCTTAAATTTAGCCTCGGTTTAATTATTGGATTAATGTCAGTGACATTCTTCGCTTGGGGTTCACGCGCCAGCGTCAAATATTTACCAGACATGACAACATTAGCGCGAACTGCGACAACTACTTTAGGTATGTCTGGTTTTTGTTTAATCATATATTTAATTTCAATATATTTTAAATTAGGCGCAACTCATATTCCAAAAATTGACATTCAACACATAAAATTATTTGTTATATATTCGTTATTTGGATTGGCAATTTCCCAAATATTGTGGATCCGAGGAGTTCAGCAGCTTGGAATTGGTATCGCTTCGCTACATCTCAACATTACACCATTTTACGTAATGATTATACTTTTCTGTCTTGGACATGGATGGATATGGACCCATACAGCTGGAGCGATCATTATTATTTTTGGCATCAGCCTAACCCAAAAAAACTCATAAGCAGCTCAATGGACCTAACGCTAAAAGTCAGTAGGGACGCCACCCTCCCGTTTCCTAAGTTTCACAAAGTCTGATAATTCGGCTTTTATGCTTGGATCTAAGTTCGGCGGTTTAAAATCAGATATTATCTCGTTGAATAATAAATGAGAGCGCTCAACAGTCCATATCCCACCATCTGCTTCCCAGCTTTCAAAATTTTTCCAATTTGATAAAAACGGTTGATAAAAAGCTTCAGTGTACCTTTCCTGTGTATGCTGCGCACCAAAAAAGTGCCCATCAGCACCAACCTCTTTAATAGCTTGCAAAGCAATATCATCTTCAGTAGTTCCGACAAGTTCTGGTTCCATATATCGCTGAATTTGCTGTAACATTTCACAATCCATAATGAACTTTTCTGGACTTGCAATTAGTCCACCTTCCAACCATCCCGCAGCGTGATAAATCAGATTAGTGCCCGATTGTATAGCCGCCCAAAGGCTGTTAGAAGTCTCCCAAATAGCTTGACCATCAGGTACAGTCGCAACGCAAGCCCCTGACGATCGCATTGGTAAATTGTAGAACCTACAGAGCTGACCAGTCATTTGAGTTGCTCGCATATACTCCGGTGTTCCAAACGCTGGGGCTCCTGTCTTCATATCTACATTGGACGTAAAAGTCCCAACGGCACAGGATGCACCTGGTCGAACAAGTTGTGCTAAAGCAACCGCAGAGAGAGCCTCTGCTATTGACTGTGTAACAGCACCGGCCATCGTAACTGGCGCCATCGCACCAGCTAAAGTAAAGGGTGTAACAATTAAACCCTGATTTTTCTTTGCCAATCTGATCCAACCGTCAATCATTGGATAATCATGCTTCAACGGTGATGTCGAATTTATATTTGTAAACATTTTTGGATCAGACTCAAATTCTCCCATCGAAAACCCACCGGCAATACGTACCATTTCCATTACATCTTCTACTCGTTCTTTGCCTAAAGAATACGCATGGCACACTTTATCAGTCAAAGTTAATGTATCAAAAAGAACGTCCAAATGACGAACACTAGCGTGAACATCCACTGGCTCAACAGGATAGCCCCCGATAAAGTGAATACAGTTAAAATATTGACTTAGCTTTAACAGATTTTGGCAGTGCTCTCGCGTTCCTGGTATCTTTTTTTTTAACGTGTAGTCCCAATAATTAGGTGGCGATGAAACATTTCCAAACAGTAAAAATTTGTTTCCAACTGTTAACTTCCGCCTACTATTTCGGGGCGTTATGCTCCAGGTACTTGGTGCCTTACCGACCAACTCCATTACTAGAGTTTCATCCATACGGACGTTTTGATCTTTAACAATACAACCTGCTTTTTTAAAAATTTCCAGAGCTTCAGAATTAAGAAATTCAATTCCAATATCTTCTAATATTCGCATCGCACCATTATGGATTGCTTCTACCCCAGACTGATCTAGAGGTTCTGTTGGACTGTCTATAATTTTTGGTAAACACCAAGGCATTTGTTCAATCAAATGTTGCTTCCTTCGCTTGATATTTGCTGAACGACCTCTATCTCGATTTCTCATTTGAGTATATTCCTAATTGATTTTTTGAAAATGCTCTTAATTGCAACAAGTATTTTAAGATATCAATTATCAATTTAAAAGATATCTCTCGTCAATTAACAACAAACAGACCGTAATTAATCAGAATAAGAAAGTATTCAGAAGATCTAAACAATTTTTCTTTATAATTTTATTAATGTAAGAAGTTATAAGATGACATTGCTCAATCAATGTGAGATACGATAACAATGTTGTCGACGTTTTTATCTATATAAATAATCAAAGCAGAATGATGTCACCATAATGACTCTAATATCGCATTTAGAAACCCTTGAAGCAGAAAGTATCTATATTTTGCGTGAAGTAGTAGCGTCCTTTGAAAATCCTGTAATGATGTATTCAATTGGTAAAGACTCGGCAGTTATGCTCCACCTCGCATTAAAAGCATTTGCTCCTGGAAACATTCCTTTCAAATTGTTGCATGTAGATACAACTTGGAAGTTTAAGGAGATGATAGATTTTCGCAATAAAACTGCAAAAAATCTCGATCTTTCATTAATTGTTCATATCAACCAGGATGGTTTAAAAAGAGGCATTGGGCCACAGTCACATGGTTCTAAAACGCATACTGATATAATGAAAACAGAATCCTTAAAACAAGCGTTAAACATTCACAAATTTGATGCTGCCATAGGTGGAGCTAGACGCGACGAAGAAAAGTCACGGTCCAAAGAACGGATATTTTCTTTTAGATCACCCTCACATTCTTGGGATTCAAAGAGTCAACGGCCAGAACTTTGGCTACACTTTAATACTCAGCTTAATAAAGGTGAAACTGTGAGAGTTTTTCCACTTTCAAATTGGACAGAATTAGATATCTGGCATTATATAAAGCAGAATAAAATTCCAATTGTTCCACTTTACTTTGCAAAAATTCGACCTGTTGTGAGAAAAAAAAATCAAATAATTATGGTCGATGATAACCGTCTAAAAATAGAAGCACCTGAAAAAGTGGAAAATATTAAAGTACGTTTCAGGACACTTGGCTGTTATCCGCTTACAGGCGCAATTGAATCAAATGCCAATACAATTGAAAAAATTATTGAAGAATTAAAATACTCTCAAAAATCAGAACGAGAAGGTAGATTGATTGATCACGATCAGATTGGTGCAATGGAGAAAAAAAAGCAAGAGGGCTATTTTTGATGACCAAAGCACCAATTAAAAGTGTTCAATCAATATCACTACAAAAAACTCAACTTCGTTTTTTAACTTGTGGTTCAGTTGATGACGGAAAATCGACGCTTATTGGAAGAATACTTTATGACTCTCAGGCAGTGATGGATGATCACATATTTCAATCCAAAATAGAGTCTGATAAATATGGTACGCAGGGAAAAGATCTTGATCTGGCTCTCTTAGTGGATGGTTTACAAGCAGAAAGAGAGCAAGGAATTACCATTGATGTAGCTTACAGGTTTTTTGAAACAGAAGAACGAAAATTTATTGCCGTTGATACTCCCGGTCACGAACAATACACCCGTAATATGGTAACTGGTGCCTCAAATGTCGATTTAGCTATAATTCTGGTCGATGCACAAAAAGGAATTTTAAAACAGACTCGAAGACATAGCGCTATCATAAATCTACTTGGAATAAAAAATGTTGTTTTAGCAATTAATAAAATGGACTTAATTAAGTATAGCAAGAAAAAATTTTTAACTATACAAAATGAGTATAGTGAATACGTTAAAAACTTAGGCCAAGTAAACGTTGTCGCTATTCCAATATCAGCACTCATTGGAGATGGCGTAACTACTCAAAGTAAAAGAATGCCATGGTATTCTGGTCCAACTATTTTAAGTTTTTTAGAAAGTGTCGATGTAACTGATGAAAAATTAAAAAAACCAACTCGCTTTCCTATTCAATGGGTAAATAGACCAAACTCAAATTTCCGAGGTTTTTCAGGTATACTTTGCTCAGGCTCTATATCTGTTGGCGATCCAATAACTATTTTTCCATCTCTTCAAGAAAGTAAAGTAGCGGAAATACTGGAGCCGGAAGGTAATGTTCCAATCACTCATGCTGGTAAATCCATTACTATAACTTTAGAAACAGAGGTAGACGTTAGTCGTGGCGATTTAATAGCCACATCGATAGACTCGCCTCATGTTGCTGACAAACTAGCTGCCCATATAGTATGGATGCATCACGCTAATTTACTTCCAGAACGAACCTACGATATCCGTTTTGCCACTTCAGAAACCACAGCGCAGATCATAAGCCTAAATCACAAAATTGATGTAAATACATTCAACAAGCATGCGGCCAAGACCCTTGAGCTAAATGAAATTGGATATTGCAAACTTTCTCTTGCTCGTCCAGTAGCTTTTGATAGTTACGTTGATAATAAATTCACCGGATCATTCATTTTAATTGACAGAGAAACAAAAGCTACGGTTGGTGCTGGTATTATTGATTATCCCTTACGAAGATCATCAAATATTAAATGGCATGATATGAGGGTCACTAAAAAAACTCGCGAACAAAATCTAAAACAGCGCCCCATCATTTTATGGTTTACCGGTATCTCTGGTTCTGGAAAATCGTCAATCGCCGATAAATTAGAGCAGTCACTCCTAAATCGTGGTCATAGCACATACTTACTGGATGGGGACAATGTTAGGCACGGTTTAAATAAAGATTTAGGATTTACAGATCAAGACCGCGTCGAAAACATTCGTCGGGTTGCTGAAGTCGCTCATCTAATGGTAGATGCTGGGCTGATTGTACTGGCATGTTTTATTTCACCATTTAAAGCCGAACGACAGATGGCAAGGTCACTATTTGAGGATCATGAGTTCATCGAAGTATTTGTGGATACTCCAATTGAATTATGTGAAATAAGAGATACAAAAGGTTTATATAAAAAAGCGCGGTCTGGAAAATTGAAAAACTTTACAGGTATAGACTCTCCATACGAAAGACCTACCAAACCAGAGATCTACTTGAAAACTGAAAATAAAACAATCAATGAACTAGTCACTGTAATATTATCGTATTTAGAGGGAAAAATATGAATTTATTAGACTTGATGACTTGTCTTACGCCCTGCGTGTTAGAAGCAGGCGAAAAAATTATGGACGTTTACTATAAAGACCCAAAACAGGAACTTAAGAATGATGGCTCCCCAGTAACAGAGGCTGATAGAGCTTCCGAAAAAATAATACTTTCCTCACTCAAGAAATTAACCCCAGATGTTCTTATCATTTCTGAAGAAAATTCAGATAGTCATTTTAATCCTGCTGAAAAAAATTTTTTCTTAGTTGACCCTTTGGACGGAACAAAAGAATTTTTGAAAAAAGATGGCAAAGGAAGTTTTACAGTTAATATTGGTTTGATTAAAAATAATGTTCCAATAATGGGAATTGTTTACGCACCAGCCCTAAATCAAATATTTTTTGGTGCTAAGAATCTTGGTGCCTGGCAAATTATCAATGGGAAACGTAAAAAGATATCAATACGTACAATTAAAAGAGACAAAACTGTCGCCGTAGTAAGCGCCTCTCACAAGGACATAGAAACCACTGAATGGTTAAAAAAACAACAGATTACCAAAACTAAATCAATTGGTTCATCCTTAAAATTCTGTCTCATCGCATCTGGTCAGGCAGATGTTTATCCTCGTTTTGGGCCTACTATGGAATGGGACACAGCAGCAGGAGATGCTATACTTAGAGCTGCAGGAGGTACGGTAACAAACGCCGACTTTTCAAAGTTTTATTATGGAAAACATTTATACAAAAATGGGCCTTTCATCGCTTGGGGCGATAAAAATATAAAAGAAGTAGCATAATCTTNTGATTATTAAAATTAANACTAAATTGGATTANTAATATGAAACCTTTTCCCAAAANACCNTCTTTTGACCTAACTGGAAAAAAAGCTTTAGTGACCGGAGCCTCTTCCGGTATCGGGCTTGGTTGCGCCATCGCGTTNGCGGAGAAAGGTGCAGAAGTTGCTTTNGCTTCAAGAAATAAAAAAGACTTATTTGANTTGCATNATTATATNCAATCACAGGGTTGGAAGTCGAAGATTTTAGCAATTGATATAACAAATGTCCAAAAGACATCTCGGCTTGTTTCAAAGAACGGCCCTTTTGAAATTCTTCTAAATAGTGCTGGCCAAGCACGNCACTCACCCGCCCTTGATACAACACCTNATGATTTTGATGCTGTAATGAATGTAAATCTTCGNGGNGCNTACTTTTTAACGCAAACAGTAGCGAAACAATTGGTTAAACATGCAAAGAAAGGGTCTCTGATAAATATTTCATCACAAATGGCTCACGTTGGTGGAATTGATCGGGCAGCATACTGCGCATCAAAAGCTGCAGTTGAAGGTTTTACCAAAGCAATGGCAATTGANCTAGGTAAAAACGGAATTCGAATAAANACAATATGCCCAACTTTCATNTTAACTCCACTGACCAAAGCAAGTTTNAATGATCCTATTAAAAAGAAATGGATATTAGAAAAAATCAAGCTGGGTAGGGCTGGTAAAGTTGAGGATGTAATGGGAGCCGCAATTTATTTGGCATCNGATGCCTCAAGCCTTGTGACAGGGTCCTCAATAATGGTCGACGGGGGATGGACAGCTGNTTAATTTTAAAAATTGTCTTATTAGACCGATGCAAATCTTCAACGTAATATNTTTTGACTTAATTTAATATTACTGGACACGAACTTAATTTAAGGTGATATACTTAAGTGACTTTAGTTTTAATATCTATGACCAACGGGGCATAAATAATTTAGGAGAAATCTCATGAATTTATCACAATTTTATATAAATGGTNAATGGGTAGACCCTGTAANACCTGAAGAACTAGATGTAATAAACCCAGCTACAGAAAAAAGTGTTGGNCGCATNAGCATCGGATCTTCTCNAGATGTGGATAATGCNGTAAATGCTGCCCGCAAAGCATTTAATTCTTTTTCGAAAACAAAAGTTCAAGAGCGCCTTGAACTTCTTACCGAAATAAGAAATATCTATAAAAAACGATTTNATGAAATTGCNGAAGCAATTATGACNGAGATGGGAGCNCCTATCAACTTGGCAAGCGGCGCGCAAGCCAGTGTTGGAATGGCCCANTTAAAAACAGCCATTAGAGTTCTTGAAACCCAAAAATTTGAATACACTCATAATAACATGATTATCAGAAAGGAACCAATAGGAGTTTGTGGTTTNATTACCCCATGGAATTGGCCAATAAATCAAGTAGTTTCAAAGCTAGCCCCCTGTATTGCCGCAGGNTGTACAGCTGTCTTAAAACCAAGCGAAATAGCACCACTTTCAGCGATCATTATTTCAGAAATTATACACGAATCTGGAGCTCCACCAGGCNTATATAATATGGTTCATGGATATGGTCCGATTGTCGGAGAAGCAATGTCAAATCATGCNGACATAGATATGATGTCGTTTACTGGATCAACACGAGGCGGCATTGCAGTGGCTCAAGCGTCTGCAAAAACAGTTAAAAGAGTTAGCCAAGAGCTTGGTGGTAAGTCTCCTAACATAATCATTGATGATGCCCAATTCNAANNATCTGTCACTCGAGGGGTTTCTGGTTGTATGTCTAATACGGGTCAATCCTGCAATGCTCCAACGAGAATGCTTGTTCCAGCTCATCGCCATGATGAAGCTCTAGAAATCGCAAAAGTATCCGCCGAGTCAATGACAACTGGTGACCCAACGCTAAAAACNACTGANATTGGACCACTAGTGAGTCAAACACAATTCGATAAAGTCCAAAAGCTATTGAAATCTGGCGTACAAAGTGGCGCAACACTAGTAACAGGAGGAGTTGGCAAACCTGATGGTNTTGAGGAAGGGTATTTTGTAAAACCNACTNTATTCGGAAATGTATCAAACGATATGGAAATTGCTCAAGANGAAATTTTTGGGCCAGTTTTGTCCATTATTCCATATAAAACAGATGAAGAAGCCATTCAAATTGCGAATGATAGTGAATACGGCCTGGCAGCATATGTAGCAGGAGAAAACCAAGAGAAGTTGATGTATTTTGCCCGACATCTTAACGCTGGGCAAATTCATCTCAATTATGTAAGTGGAGGATCAGATGCACCATTCGGTGGTTTTAAGAAATCTGGTAATGGTCGNGAAAAAGCAGAATGGGGGTTAGAAGAATTTTTGGAAGTTAAAGCTATAATGGGAACTTAAGACTAGNAAANANTTTAAAATACTTCAGNAAGGANNATGAAAAGTTTCANCANTTTGTTNGATTNTATNTATTTATANNAATTTTCTCGTTCCTAATTTACNTTTATCTANTTTTAATTCTNCNCTATTTAATCAANGGTTNCTTATCCTTAACTTNCATTTCGATANAATCAAAATCAGAAANGGCATTTTATACTTNAAATNATTTATTTTTGATGGACNANNGTTCGATTTTATTGNATTTNTAATANNNNATTTAGAGTTNGANTTTTTGTTTTTTTCTTNANAAAGCTCTGACCATATTAGATATGCCCCCCGGTCTCATATGCTTATTTTATATTTATGCTCTTATAGCGCTACCAATATATCATCAACAGACGAGTGTTTGTTTAATCAAAAAAGACCAATAGATATTAATGACTAATTTTAATAAATGCTACTGACTTAGGGTCTAATTAAGTAAACCATCTTAAAAAATTTATCGTCAAAATTGATGATAGTGACGCTGATGCAATTTTGACCAATGCTGATTTAGTTGATAGCTCCTCGTTTAATCTTACTTTGGGAGCAGGAAGCTGGAGACTAAAACTTCTTTAAGTTTTTTTAACGACCCATAAGATTAAATATCAACAAAAATCAGTGACTTATCTTGTTAATTAAGAAAAGCTGTAACGTCAAAATAAATACTTATATGGCGTATTTTTTAAACTTTAGGAAAGTTAATTTTGATCCGTGAAAAATCTAATACTCATTCTAAACAAATACACGGACACTATTTCTTTAGAAACAATCGTCCAAATATTGCTTATAATTTTTCCAACCTTGCGAGCTTCCCTTATAAATTTTTTCTCGAACTTGCGTTTTTGATAAAGTCATAACAGGTCTTACATTTTGATGAAAATTTAGACAAGAATCCTCCCATTTTAGACCTGTAAAGTTAATTAATTTTCGAATTTCTTTTTCTGGCATCTCAGTTAAGGCTTCATAATCGAGCTCATAAATTTTCCCTGGAAAATTTAACTTCCAAAAATTCATTAATTCGAAATATAGATTATAATATGCTTTGATATCTTCGAAATCATATGCATACCGATTACCGTTAGATGAAAAATAACTTTTGAAAATCGAAAAACATGTAGCCATACGATCCCTTTTAACATGTATAATCTTTGCATTAGGCATCGCCTTCAAAATGAAACCACACCACCTAAAGTTTAATGGCATTTTATCAGTTACATTATTTTCCTTAAATGGAAGGGATTCTAACTTCTCAAAATAATATTCTTGAAATTCCCGGAGCGAGTCTTTTGTAAAATCCACATTGACTAATTTACTACGTTCTATGCTTTTACCTAAAAAGTTTAATTCACCAGCACCATAGATATTAGAATGACTACACAAAATCTGCTCAATCAAAGTCGTTCCAGAGCGAGGCATCCCAATAATAAAAATTGGATTAATTTTTCTAGAATTATAAACTTTATTAAAGGTATTTGCTTCCTTTTTCGTGCCTTGAAATCTATCTTTTATTGAGCTGAAAAGTTCTAAATCCTCTTTAATATTGTATTTAATTTCTTTTGTTCGCAACCGATTTCCTTCCAACAAAAATTTATATGACTTTTCGAATTGCTTGCAATCTTCAAAAATCTTTCCAAGCGTGAAATTAATATTTATCAAATCGACATTACTTAAGTTTGAGTGTAAACTAAAATCTAACAACATTTGAATTTGGGGTTCAGAACCATCAAATTTTTTAGCAAAAGCTAAATGTCTATGAACTTCAAAAAAATCCTCCTTAATAGCCAAAACTTTTTCAAAAACCTTAACTGCTTTTCCAGTTTTTCCGATGCTTTTAAGAGTATTACCCATAAAATTATAAGCTTCAAAATAATTAGGTTTAATATTTATTGAGACCTCAAAACTAGAAATGGCTTCCTCAAATCTCATGTCATCACGTAAGCTCAGCCCAAGTGAAAAATGAGCAATTGCTGAGTTAGGGTCTATTTTTAAAGCACTTCGAAAACTTTGTATCGACGCCTGAGTCTTTCCGTAAATTCTCAAGGCGTTTCCTTTATTTATATAGGCATCAATATAATCGTGTTTTAACTCAATTGCAGTTTCAAATTGCAAAATTGCCAACGGAAAATTTTCAAGTTCTTGATAAGAAGCGCCCATATTGTTATACACTTCCGGAAAGTTTGGTTTTAAAACAAGCGCTTTTTTAAAACATTTTATAGCATTCTCCAACTCACCTTTGATTTTAAAAGCATTGCCCATATTGTTATAGGGCTCAGCATAATTAGGACTTATTTTTAGCGCCTGAGAATAACACTTCATCGCATCTTCAAACTCCTCTAAACCAGTGTGAGCGCCGCCCAATATATTGTAGAGTTTAGAAGAGTTTGGGAATTGTTCTAACATAGAATAACAACGAGTTTTCAACTCATGAAATTCACTGTTTCCGTAAAACTGAAGAAGTATGAAAAACTCACTATCTATTGGTTCTTTCGACACACCCATACAAATACTCTAAGTTAATTTCAAAACCAAATTATTATGAAAAATGTAAATTAGCCAGCAAGTATTTTAATATCGATAAAATAACAAACACCATAAAAGATCTAGTGCAAATGACCCCTTCAAAAATGGCTTGGTTCCAACAATAGAAATTGAGCTTACTAATCTTTCATTATAATAAACATGCACTATCAAATGAGCCATACCAGCAAATAAATTAAAAATATTGAAATTGCATCATATCACAATTCAGAAAATTTAAAGTGGAGATTGACTTATTTCTGACTTTAACTCTTCGGGAAGCTCTATATCGCCAAAAACTAATACATCAGTTTCATCCAAAAAAACATTTTCCAATCTTAGTAATGGGTCTAACGGTGGGTAAGGTATTTCTGTTACTTTTATTAAACCAGTTGAAAAATCGAATTTTAAAGCGATGTCATTAGTTCCGGGAAAAGTTTTATTAATTTGTGATATCGGGGTTTTATTAACTGCTCGCTGCATTGCCCGACATAACAGTTTATGTAAAGACTCTCTCTCTAAAACAGCCTTCGGTTCAAATTCCTTTTGCAACTCCAGATAAAATATTTCTATACAATTAGTTTTTTCTAAACTTCCATCTTGCTTAGACAGTGCGATTGCTAAAGTGGGATGCAATTCTGATATCCGAGGGATAGCCAGAAAGGCTTCATACGGCCAATTCGGCCTCAATAACTCAGTAATTCTGGTATTAATAAGCTCGTCCGGCTCAGATGCCAAGCTTGGAACTGATAAAACTACAAAAAAAATTATTTTAAAAACAAACCTTATTTTCTTCATTTTTAATGGTTCCTCATTAACCCTTAGTCAAAAGTTTCATTTAAAGCCTTTTCTGATACAAAAATACAAGTTCCGTTAAAGTATATTTCTCGTATATATCTTTATGATATAATTTTAAAATCTTTTTTTTTATCAGATAATATTTATTATAAATTACAAAGGAATATGCATGAGTAAAGAACAATTAATTAAAGAGTTATTTAATTTCAGAGGAAAAACTGCACTCATCACAGGTGGAGGAACCGGTTTAGGACGCATTGTAACGGAAACATTATCGAAATTTGGTGCTAACGTCATAATTGTGTCAAGAAAAGAAAATAATATTGTCAAAATGACCAACGAACTGCTTTCAACAAAACCCGATGGGTTTGTTCAAGGTATAACCGCTGATCTAAGTCAAGAACACGAAATCATTAAATTAGTTTCCAATGTAAAAGACATTACAGGATCAATAGATATATTAGTTAACAACTCTGGTGTGAGCTGGGGTGCTGAATTGGGAAGTTTTCCTTACTCTGCTTGGAGTAAAGTATTGTCCGTAAACGTAACTGGTCTCTTTCATTTGACACAAAGCTTAATTCCTTTGATTAAAAGGAACGCCTCAGTAGAAAATCCATCAAAAATTGTTAACATCGGATCGGTTATGGGTTTATCACCTTACGGAGATGGTGCGTACTCCTACGCAGCATCAAAATCTGCAGTTCATCATCTAACTCGCATACTTGCCAAAGAATTAGCTAAGGAAAGAATTACAGTAAATGCGTTTGCTCCGGGGCCTTTCGAGTCAAAAATGACACAATTTGCAATGAATTCAGAGCAACAGAGAGAGTCCATAGCAAATAGTGTTCCTCTTGGTAGGATTGGAAACTACAATGATATAGTAGCAGCTACTCTCCTAGTTTGTGGTTCCGGAGGAAATTATATGACCGGTGCTATTATTCCTATTGATGGAGGGCTTCATGTTACCACAGGACCTGAAATATTTGAAGAATCGAAAAACTTGTTGTCTAATTAATTTGCCTCGCTTGTTTTACAGTATCATTATTTGGCTTTTTTTCTGAAGTACTTCCCTTCAAACCTTTTTCTAATTTGTCATCACTTATCGATCCAACTATAGTAACATTCGTATCTACATCGTTGCTTTTATCGTCTTCCAAAATAATTGGAATTTGTACACGGTTTTCATTCTGATCTGAATAAAACGGTGGTCTGCGCCACTCCATCGAGTCAAAACTATCACACTCAGAACAGATACAAACCCATTCCGTTTGAAATCCACAACTTTTACAAATCCAAGCAAAGCTCTTTGGAGCATAAACAGCTTTTGTAAGCCACTCACGAACAACAGAACTATTCGCACCTAGTCCCTGCTCAGAGGCCGCCATTAAAGTTAATACATAATTATCAGGATCATCTTTAACTAATTTTGCAATCAATTTCTTTGCTGCCTCAAAATCTCGATTAGCTAAAAATAATTCAGCTTCCAGAATTCTGATGTGAATACTGGTGCTTTTTATATTTGTTAAAGCTTTAAACCTTGTCTGACGGTCTTTAGCACTTTCATTATCAACTAATTCGGCAAATGCTTTGGCAATATCTGGATGCGGAAATAAAGACCATCCTTTTTGCAAAAGTTTTTCAACTCGTTTTTTGCTTCCAGACATTAATTCCAGCTCTGTTAAAAAAACAAGCGCTGCAACAAAACTAGGATGTTGCCTAACCGCTGATAAAGTCAAATCAAGTGCTTCCTTTGTTAAACCTTGAGAGCGCCTGTCCTTCGCTTTTAAAAATAATAAATTTGCATCTTGACGCATATGCTGCAATCGGTCCATTTTGCCATATTTCTTTTTAGCCTTAAGCGTCTCTCGTGCTCCATCCCAATCTTTCTCTAATAGTTGTAAGTTAAATAGTGTTTCAATATTGCTGATATTTTTCGGACTTAATTCAACACTCTTCTTAGTTAACTCAAGAGCCGATTCGTATTCACCAATTTTGATTTTTTCTGAAATAATTCCAGTTAATGCAACAGATCTAGTATCTTTATTTTCCAGAAGCTTTTTAAAATTTACCAATACTAATTTACTTTTACCGCTACGTTGCGCAATCTGAGCATTTATCAACAAGGAAAGTGGGTCATTTTTTAATAGATACTTTGCTCTCTCAGATTGCACCAGAGCATCAGCAGTATTCCCCTCATAAAATAATATAAAAGCTCTTAATAAAGCCTTTTCTCCCTTGGCTTTTCGAGATTTTATAAAATATCTGCTGATAACTGTTTCTTCCCCAGAGATAAACCAAACGAGAGAAGTGCCTAAATTGAAAAGTCCAAAACAAAATAATACCAGTAAAAGAATTGCCACTAGTACGCATATCGCTAAAATTATTGAAAACCGCAACTCTTTATCATTTAACGTTAAGGTTAAACTACCAGATAATCCACCAAGATAAATTAAACCAAAAGCACAAAACCCAGAAACTAGTAAAAAAAATAAACTTTTTAATAGTAATCCAAACATATTAGCGCCCACTACTTGGTTTTGTTGATTAAACTCTTTAATTTATTCTTCCAGTCGGCAAACAAACCAGCCAAGCTATCATCGAGGAAATCTAACTCTTTTAAACAAGTTTCAAAATCACCTTTATTTAAATGATACTCTGCCCGAGACAAAATTGCATCCGTATTTGAACCTTCCCTCGGGGTGGTTGATCTAAAAACAAATACTGATTTTATCGTTGAAGAAAATCGAGCCCAAGGCGTCCCGCCAATGTTGTTTTTTGCTTCTAACTTCAGTGCAGCATAAGCTATTTGGGAAAATGCTTCTCTAAGTTCTATTAATAACATTATATCTAAAGCACTACTATTTTCAAAATTTCCCTCAACTAAATTGTTTAAAGCAAGCAACTTTCTCTTCGAAGAGATCATTTCTTTTTCCATCGATTCAAATCTGTTGGTTAAAATATTAATTCTTTTTTCAAAATTTATTTCTAATAAATTTAGCTTTTTTTGAACTTCTGTATTACTCAACCCCAAAGTATTTATATTTTTAAAAGTCTCGTCAGGAATTGCTCGCAATTGAGAAATATCGGTTTCAATCCTTGATTGTAAGTTTAATAGTTCATCCCTAATTTGTTGTATTGAATTATTATTCTCAAACCCTGGTAAAGAATTAATCAATTCTTTTACACTATCTTCAATTCTGATATTTGCCTCATCAATTTGATTGGTGTTGTTCTGTCTTGTCGATATCTCAAAATCTTGCAGTCTTTTTTCCAAAAGATCAGGCGAAGCAACTTCCATTAACGATTTTATTTTATCTTGAATTGCTGATATCTCTTGAACCACCTGCCTATGGTTGTAAATACTCAAACTAAAAAAAATAAGAAACAAAACAAAACAAAAAACATATAAAGTAATTAATTTTACGTTATAAGATGCTTTAACTTTAGTTCTTGAAACATCAGAATCAATAATCTCAGCATCTTCGATGTCATCTTTTTTTTTCTTAGACACAATTACTTCCATTTTTTACACGATGCATTTATATTTTAATCTCCAAATTCTGGGGCTGCAACAATCAGTTTACACATTCCTTCCATTGACGGTTCCACAGCAGCTCTAACTGAAAGACGAAAGTCAGGATAAAGTGTCAAAATATTTCTTGATACTTCGGTACTTATACAGAATGCTACGAAACCTACAGGAATATTTTTAACTTGATTAAAGAATAGGTCTACAGTTTCCTTCGAAAAAAAAGTTGCACCGACAATTGTTCCACTTTTGATACTTTCAATAGTTTTGTTAGGTAATCTACAACGAACTTTTCGGTAACAAATTTCTTCATCTAGATCAAAATGTTCTTTTCTTAAAGCAGATCCAAGATCGACCATTATCCGCTCACCTCTAAAGTAAATCAATTTTACTAAGCCGTCGGTTGCTGAACTTTTAACAAGCTCAATTAAGTCCCTAGTATTTCCGTTTGCACTTTTTGCTCGATAACCCCCACTCTTTGCCAGTAACGCTGTCGAATTTCCAACACAAAAAATCGGACCGCTAAATTGTACCTCTGATTGAATTAAACTCCTTACTGCATTGGAGGATGTCACAATTATAGCATTAAATTTAGAGAGATTTCGATCTATTGAAAAATTTTCAATTTCAAACAGAGGATTACAAATAGAATCAATAGACGGTTTCAATTTTTTTATATGTAAAGAAAAAACAATCCCATCTTTTATAGGACGGGTTATCAATAATGATTTATTTGAAAAAATCTTCACCGCCTTTTTCCTTTAGTATCTGACCAGCTTTTTTACCTATAGCAATGGCATCAGTTACATCTCCATCCCATTTGTCTCTAAAGCTTTGTGATCCATCAGGTTTTAATATCTCCCCATTGAAGATTATTTTTTCCCCAACTGTTTTTGCCAAACCACCAATTGGAGTTCTACATGACCCATCCAACTCAGATAAAAATGATCGCTCAGCTAGTAATTCTAGTTCTGTTTTTTTATCATGGATAGGCTTCAAAAATTCTCGAATATCTTCATTATCTGATTTTTGTTCTATTCCTATTGCTCCTTGAGCGACAGCAGGTAACATTTCATTAGTCTCTATTGGGTTTATTAAATCTCTTAAATTCAAACGAGTTAGTCCCGCACACGCTAAAAAGGTTGCATCAGCAATACCATCGTCCAACTTCCTTAAACGAGTTTGGACATTTCCTCTAAATTCAACAATATTTAGATCAGGCCTGAGCGTCAGTAGTTGAGCTTTTCTTCTCAGCGAAGATGTTCCAACTACGCAACCTTTTGGTAATTCACAAATTTTCTTGAATTTGCGTGAAACGAAGGAGTCTCTTACATCCTCTCGGGGCAATACTGTTGAAATAGTTAGACCATCTGGCAAAAAAGTTGGCATATCTTTCATTGAATGCACCGCAATATCAATTGTACCATTTAAGAGAGATTCTTCTATTTCTACCGTGAAAAGTCCCTTTCCACCAATTTCAGATAAAGGTCGATTTTGCACAAGATCTCCTGTTGTTTGAATAATCTTAATGGAGAAAGCAGCCTTATTGAGTTGATGAACATTCATCAACCGATTTCTAGTTTCTTCTGCTTGAGCTATAGCCAACGGTGACCCTCTAGTACCAATAACCAGAGGTACCAAGTTATAATCCCTTACTTTATGTTGCACCTTCATAATAACGGTGTTAACTCCGTTGTAATAATCATGCAATATATTAAGCAAAAAAAATAATGAATTCATTAAGAGTTTTGGGAATAGAGAGTAGCTGCGACGATACAGCCGCATCAGTAATCCAAGTGTTTTTTGACAAAGGTGAGTATTGTGAAGCCAAAATCAAATCATCAATTGTATTTGATCAAGGTCAAATACATAATAAATTTGGAGGTGTCGTACCAGAATTAGCAGCTCGTGCACACACCGAAAAACTAGATCTTTGCATTGAGAAAGCTTTAATTGAAGCAGACCAAAGGCTTGAGAAAATTGATTTATTTTCAGTCACATCAGGACCAGGGCTTATCGGTGGTCTGATTTCAGGGGTAACATTTGCAAAAGCCCTATGTCTCGGTTTAAATAAGCCATTAATTGGAGTAAATCATTTAGCAGGACATGCACTTACTCCACGATTGTCCCATTCAACTAAATATCCTTATTTAATTTTAGTTGCATCTGGGGGCCATTGCCAATTTTTAATAGCAGATGGTCCACAAAATTTTACCCGACTTGGTGGAACAATTGACGATGCCCCTGGAGAAGCTTTTGACAAAACAGCAAAAATATTGGGACTAGGATACCCTGGTGGACCTGCTATTGAGAAAGAAGCATTTGATGGAGATCCAAATGCCTTCAAATTGCCGTTACCAATGATAAAACAAAAAAACTGTGATATGTCATTTTCTGGTTTAAAAACAGCAATTAAACGTGAAGTTGATTTACTACTAAACAAGTCTGGCCAATTTACTGAAACAGAAATTAAAAATTTATGTGCTAGCTTTCAATACGCTATGGTTCAAATTTTTGTTGATAAGACTAAAAAAGCTGTGTCAATCTTTAAGAATCGCTATCCTGAAATTTCTCATACAGTTGCGATAGCTGGTGGAGTAGCAGCAAATAAATCAATTGGATTGGCTCTTAAAAAGATAAGCATCGACTTAGACTTTAACCTCATTATACCCAATGCTCAACTTTGCACAGATAATGCAGCAATAATTGCGTCCGCAGGTAGTGAGCTTTTTATAAAAAAACTATTCTCCCCCGAAACACTCATTGCTCGTCCACGTTGGCCTCTTGACGAAAATGCAGCACCGATGATTGGTTTTGGAAAAAAAGGAAGAAAAGCATGACGTTATGCATTTTAGGAGCTGGCGCATTCGGCTCAGCTTTGGCAATTTCTTTAGCTCAAAATCCTGCACCCTTAATAGTGTGGTCGCGTGCCAACGTTCTTGATATAAATTTAGCAAAAAATAGAGCTAAGACACAATATTTAACAGATGAGAACCTTCCAAAAAATATTAAGATGACAAGCGATTTGGAGTTAGCACTCAGAGAAGCTTCTGGAGTTATTATTTGTATTCCAGCACAAAAAATTTATCAATTTTTATATAATAATTGTTCTATAATACCAAATATTCCAATTGTCTTATGTTCTAAAGGAATAGATGATAAAACCATGCTACTTCCATCACAAATTGTAAGAAAGTTTTTACCTCAAAATCAAATAGCAGTTCTAACTGGGCCAAGTTTTGCGAAGGAAATTGCGACCGGAAAACCTACAGCTTTAACGCTCGCATGTAAAAATGAAAAAACCCTTCAATATTTGATAAAATTCCTTTCAACACCAAGTCTTAGACTATATTCAAACAGAGATATTATTGGAGCACAAATTGCTGGATCCCTCAAAAACGTAATCGCAATTGGTTGTGGAATGGTACATGGTTCAGGTCTTGGTGAAAGTGCTCGAACAGCTTTTATGACAAGGGGTCTTTCAGAAATAATTAATTTGGGCCTCGTCATGGGAGGAAACCGGAGCACCTTCTACGGTTTATCTGGGCTCGGCGATTTAGCTTTAACATGCAACTCATCACAATCAAGAAATTTCACTTTAGGAGTAAACTATAGTAAAGGAAAAAAAGTCGCTTCAAGCGAAACTATTGAAGGCATTAAAACAGCAAGTGCTGCAAATAAACTGGCAAAGAAACTCAATGTAGAAGTACCAATTATAAATACTGTTGATTTAATTCTCAAAAAAAAAATATCGTTAGAATCTTCAATTAAAGCTTTGCTTGCTCGACCCTTAAAGCATGAAGACAACTAAACCGTAAGGTTGGTCAATACCTATAATGCTCTGGTTTATATGGGCCGTCTTTGCTTACCCCGATATATTCAGCCTGCTCTTTACCCAAAGAGGTTAACTTAACGCCAATACGCTCAAGATGGAGACGAGCAACTTTTTCATCTAAATGCTTAGGCAAAATATAAACGTCATTTTTATAACTTTTACCCTTGGTCCAAAGCTCAATCTGAGCCAGAACTTGATTTGTAAAAGACGCTGACATCACAAAGGACGGGTGGCCTGTAGCATTTCCAAGATTTAAAAGCCTTCCCTCAGATAATAAAATCAACCTACTACCTGATGGCATTTCAATCATATCAACTTGTTCTTTAATATTAGTCCATTTATGATTTTTCAAATTAGAAACTTGTATTTCGTTATCAAAATGACCAATATTACCAATTATAGCCATATCTTTCATCTCTCGCATGTGCTCAATCCGAATAACATCCTTGTTACCAGTTGACGTTATGAAGATATCCGCAGAAGCCACAACATCCTCCAACAGCACTACTTCGAAACCGTCCATAGCAGCTTGCAGAGCACAGATTGGATCCACCTCAGTAACTTTTACCCGTGCACCAGATCCACGGAGTGATGCGGCTGAACCCTTCCCAACGTCTCCGTATCCTAAAACTACCGCGACTTTTCCAGCCATCATTGTATCTGTTGCGCGTCGGATGCCGTCGACAAGAGATTCTTTACAACCATATTTATTATCAAATTTTGATTTAGTCACCGAATCATTCACATTTATAGCAGGAAATGGAAGCTGTTCTTGCTTAACTAATTCATAAAGCCGGTGCACTCCCGTCGTTGTTTCTTCCGAAACTCCTTTTATGCTTGATCTGGTTTTTGTGAACCAACCTGGACTATCTGCTATGCGCTTTTTTATTTGCGCAAATATAGCTTGCTCCTCCTCAGACCTTGGTACCTCAATAAGATTAGTTTCTCCAGCCTCCACCCGTGCTCCAAGAAGAACATAAAGTGTCGCATCTCCACCATCGTCTAAAATTAAATTTGCTCCCTCAACAAACATAAAAGATTGATCAAGATAATCCCAATGTTCCTCTAATGACTGGCCCTTGATCGCAAACACGGGGATGCCCATCGAGGCAATAGCTGCAGCGGCATGATCCTGGGTAGAAAAAATATTACACGACGCCCACCTAACATCAGCGCCCAGCTCAACAAGAGTTTCAATCAATACGGCTGTTTGAATTGTCATATGTAAAGAGCCAACAATCCTTGCACCATTTAATGGCTTTGATTCTCGATATTCTTCACGCAAAGCCATCAGGCCCGGCATCTCTGTTTCAGCTATTGCTATCTCTTTGCGACCATAATCAGCTAATTCAATATCTTTAACGATGAAATTTTCTTCCATAAATGGTATACTCCAACAAAAGCTTTAATTATCACGTCTAACACCATAAAAAAAGTAAAACAATATAAAACAAGAAACTTAAATTACGTTTAAACTATTCCTTTCAATATCACATAAAGAAGTATCAATAAATATGACAAAACGCGCTTGGCAACGAATGCTCTCAGGGAGACGATTAAATCTTTTGGATCCCACTGTTCTAGATATTGAAGTAGAAGACATTGCTCATGGATTGTCTTTTTTAACCCGCTGGAATGGCCAAACTATTGGTCCACACGGCTACTCTGTGGCAGAACACTCATTATTAGTTGAAAAAATATTTACCTCTATGACACCACAGAGTGACCCCAAATGGAAAATGGCTGCTCTACTTCATGATGCAGCAGAATACGTGATTGGAGATTTGATTTCACCCGTCAAAGCTAGTATTGGCGGAAATTACGATCTACTAGAAGAAAAATTAATGAACGCTATTTTTCAGAGATTTGGAATAACGAGGCCATTACCAACCACTATTAAAAAAAAAATAAAAATTGCAGATAAACATTCGGCGTGGTTAGAAGCCGTACAAATCGCTTGTTTCTCAGAGCCAGAAGCAAATAAAATTTTTGGAACTCCAAAATTAAAGAATTTTGATAAAATTTATATCATTCCAAACGCTCCTTTAAAAGCTAAAGCTCTCTTTCTTAAAAGACATACTGAGCTGCTTAATTTAATGTAACTTGTAACTTTAGATATTTACACCACATGTATATGTAAACTAGTTTTAAATAAATATTTATGTCAATAATTGGACAACGGAGTAATCGATGAACGACCACACAAACATACCAAGTATTAAAGATGGTTCTGACGAAACATTTATGATTGATGTTATTGAAGCATCAAACGATCTTCCAATTATAGTAGACTTTTGGGCCCCATGGTGCGGGCCATGCAAAACTCTTGGGCCAGCTTTAGAAGCCGCAATAAAAGAGCAAAAAAATAAAGTTCGGCTTGTTAAAATTGATATAGACAAAAACCCTAATATAGCTGGTCAACTTCGAGTACAGTCTATTCCTGCAGTGTTTGCATTTGCTAAAGGCCAACCAGTGGACGGCTTTATGGGGGCCCAGACTCCCGCTCAAATACAAGCTTTCATAAGAAAAACAATTGATGCACATAGCCCAGAAGATGACAATCTTTTAACCGCTGTAAAAAATGCAAATGACCTGCTAGAAAAAGGTAATTTTGTAGAATCGATTGAAGTTTTTAAAGCTATTATAGAGCAAGATATTAATCTGACAGAAGCTCATCTGGGCTTAATTAAAAGTTTACTAGGTAATAAAGACCTTGAAGCCGCAAAAGCAGCCTATCAGAAAATACCAGACTCGCTTAAAGGTCATGCTGATTTAAAAACTGCCTTTGCGCAAATTCAACTCAATGAGCAAACATTAAATGTTGGCAAACTTACGGAAGTAAAGGAAAAATCCCTTCGATCTCCCAAAAACCTAACTTTGAAGTTTGACTTAGCATTGGCCTTAATTTCCGAAGAGCATACTGAAGAAGCAATTAACACTCTTTTGGAAATAATTAAAACAAAAATCGATTGGAACGACGGTAAGGCGAAAGTTCAACTGATTGAACTTTTAGATGCGTTAGGACCAGAAAACCAGCTAGGTCGAAAAGGCCGAAGAAGCCTTTCATCAATCCTCTTTTCTTAAAATGCAAAAAATAAAAGAACAAAAATGAAATATAATATTAAAAATTTACCTAAAGAAATACCCTTATTCCCTCTTCCTGGAGCACTATTATTACCTAAATCAAAATTACCCCTGAATCTGTTTGAGCCTAAATATTTAACAATGCTAAACGATGTGTTAAAAACTGAAGATCGTTTGATTGGAATGATACAACCCGTAAGCACACCTGAGGGTACAAAAAGTTCAAGACAATTGCATCAAATAGGTTGTGCAGGGAGACTGGTCTCCTTTAATGAGACTAGAGACGGCCGTTACTTGATCACTTTAGAGGGAATAAGTCGATACAGATTTGTAAATTTAGCAGAGGGATTCTTTCCATATACCAAAGCTAACGTGACTTGGAATAGTTTCAGTGAAGATCTTGATCCCACGAAACCCGATAAAAATTTTAACAGAGCTGAATTTTTAAAAATACTTTCAAAATATTTTGCTGCTGCCCAACTTTCTTCAGACTGGAGTTCTTTAAAAGAGGCGGACGAAGAGTTGCTAATAAACTCCTTATCTATGTTATGCCCGTTTGATCCTGAAGAAAAACAAGCGCTATTAGAAGCCCCTAGCTTAGAGTATCGACGAGAGACGTTGGTTACTTTAATGGAATTCAATTTACAAGGAGGAATTGATGAAGAAACTTTGCAATAAGTTAAATCAGAAATTATCCTAACGAATTATACAATGAAAAATAAACAAAAATCACTTTTTAGCCAACTAGTGTGCCCTATTAGTAGGAATGCTCTAAAATTTAATGAAGACACACAAGAATTAATATCAGAATCCGCGGCAGTAGCTTTTCCAATTAGAAACGGTATACCTATTTTATTAATTGATGAAGCAAGAAAACTTGATTAAAAATTTACTTTTAATGCTTAAAGTGCCTTAAGTTTGTAAAAACCATTGAAATATTAGAAGCATTCGCAGCTGCGATCACTTCAGTGTCGTTAATGGATCCACCCGGCTGAATAACAGCCTTAATACCCGCTTGAGCTAATTCAAAAATACTATCCGCGAAGGGAAAGAACGCATCTGATGCGGCCACAGACCCAAAGGTTATGTTTTCGGTCTTTTCTGTAAATTTTGTCATATCATGTGCTTTAATTTTCGCAATTCTAGTACTATCTACCCTACTCATTTGTCCTGCTCCTATTCCAATTGTAGCGGTGTTTAACGCAAAAACTATTGCATTAGATTTAATACATTTAGCTATCTTCCAAGCGAAGAACATATCTTTTAGTTCATCTTCTGAAGGTTTTTGACTTGTAACAATAGAAATATCATCCAAGGTGAGCCGTTTTACATCTTTATCCTGAACCAGCAGACCTCCGGTAACCTGCCTAAAGTTAAATTCGTTTGTTTGCGATAAAAAGCTTTTATTGATAGTAATGAACCGTAGGTTCTTTTTCTTTGAAAACTCAACAATAGCATCAGCATCAGCACTTGGAGCGATAACAATCTCTGTAAAAATGCTACAAACTTCCTTAGCAGTTTCTAAATCTATGTTTACATTGAATGCCACTATTCCGCCAAAAGCAGATAACCTATCACAATTTACTGCAGCCAAATATGCTTCATGTGGGGTATTTCTTATGGCAACACCGCACGTATTGGTATGTTTAATAATAACAGCCAGAGATCTTTTTTCCTTTTCAAATTCTCGAATAACTTCAATTGCTGAATTTAAATCATTTAAATTATTGAAGGATAATTCCTTACCTTGATGCATATGAAACGCATTTAACATGTCCTCCACATGATTAATTTGATAATAAGATGCAGACTGATGAGGATTTTCCCCATAGCGCAGGCCTTTTTTGTACCTTCCAGAAATGATTAGTCTTCTTGGTTCTTTATTTTTATATTTATCGTTCATCCATTGACTAATTAGTCCATCATATTCCGCGGTGCGTGCAAAGGCGATTTCAGCTAGACTTCTACGAAAAGAACCCGAAGTACAACCTGAGTTTTGACTTAGTTCAATTAAGAAATTATCAAAATCTTGATGCTCAACTAGAACTGAAACGTATTTATGGTTTTTTGCACCTGCTCTAATCATTGCCGGCCCTCCAATATCAATATTTTCAATTATTTTAGAGGAACTATCACTCGTTTTCATTATCTTTTCAAAGGGGTACAAGTTTACCACTAGGAGATCAATCTCCGGAATATTATGGCGTTGCATTGATAGAACGTGACTTTTATTTTCTCTTAATCCTAAAAGACCTCCGTGAATTATTGGATGCAAAGTCTTCAATCTACCATCCATTAACTCTGGAAAATTAGTTATGTCAGAAACCTCAGTAACAGGAACACCTTTTTCTTTTAGAAAAGAAGCCGTTCCTCCAGTTGAAACTATTTCTATTTTCCATTTCAACAATTCTTTTGCAAAATTTTCTATACGGGTTTTATCAGAAACAGAAATTAATGCCCGTTTTACACAAACCAAATCTTTGCTCATAAAATTCCTTTTCTTTTTATTCTATCGCACCACTTCTGCATCACGTGTGTTCCGATTAACAATCTCCCGTCTCCTAAGAGACCATTTAATTTCTGTTTTATTTAACAATGTAGCTGACCTAATTACAATCCGCTTGGTACTTCTAGGCCCAGAATGAGAACTGTTTATAAAAGTTGACTCCTCAATACTAACCACGCCTAAATCGGTTTCAAAAATCCAATGCTCACCGTTCCTTAATCTTAAAATGATAGTTTGCAGGCGAGGGTGATCCCAAAGCTCAACATCAGGATGTAACTGAAAATATGCATAAAAATGGTCTACTCTCTTGAAATAATGATTTTTATTCTTACTNATTTCAAAACTATCTGTTCCAGAAAAGGCNGTTCCTGAATTCAAAACTAGCAACTTTCTATTGTGAACGTACCCATATTTGTATTCGTAAGCGTCATGAGANAAATTCAACCACGTCGCTTCAAGAGTTTTTTCCCTAGAAACTGACACGATCTTTGGTCCATTGATAATTATCTCCTTAGGCCAACGTTTTTTTCTAGATATGTATTCAAAGTGTAATTGAGAAATATTTCCCAATGTACATGAATTGTGCGCCTGAGTAGATCGACAATATCTTTTGAATGGGCCGCCAAATCTTCCACCAGGCCCACAGTTGACAAATATTGGTCGTTGACCTGAGCTCAACTCAAAAGATAAACAAGAGGCGTGCGGACTGGCAGCATTAGGACCCTCAGCTGGTTTTGCACAATCAACAATTAAAATTAGTCGACCGGCAGTTATTCGCTCAAATCCTAATATACTAGTTAGCGCAGCTGGAGCTTTTACATCTGCATCAACTAAATATTTATCTATTAGATCTCGAGGACCAAAATCACCTCCGTGAGTCCTAGTTAACACGCCATTACCTAAGCGAAGACCTCTTAAGACAGGGGCTATTGTAGATTTTAATTTTTGCAAATTTTCTAAATCATTATTTTTTATATATTTTTTCTCCTCTTGTATTTTTAGAACATCAATTAAAATTATAAAAAATGTTAAAATATCCTCAGGACTTCTATTTGATAAAATATTTCTAAAACTTGTTGGGGATAACAAAACAGTACAAAGTTTTGTTAAATGTTTTTTTTGAATACGAGCAGAGTCCTCAAACGCCAAGGATAATAAAAAAATTGAATAAATAATATTTAATTTTTTAAGTCCTAAAGAATATATTGGAAATATTGCTTTTAAAAATTTATAGTGTAACCATAATTCCTTCTGAAACTGCTGATCTTTTTTCCTTGTTACTCCATACAAAAATTTCCAATTCCTAACTAAATTTATGCATCTCAGTGCTGTTATGTTAGCATCCCATCCTATTTTTTTACCGATTGAATTGTAAAAAAACCACTTTCTAACCCATACTAATGCTCGGTCCTTAGCTTTAGAATTTCCGAGAGAGGCGAGGTCATTAAGCCAGAAAAACCCATGCAAATTTTGTTCAACTTCTGGAGATGGTATTTCTATTAACCAAGGGTTATCAACATTTAAATCAAATCGCACACCAGCAAAAATATATTTACCTTCTACTAACTGTCTTCCAATTTCTGGATTTCCATAAGCGGGAAAATCTACAATTTTTTTTACAGACTTTACCCCGCTGAACAAGCTCAATATGAACAAAGCACTTCTTTGAGAGAACCTAATCTTGAGATCACCAAATGTATATTTAATTAAAAAAAACCATTTAAAAATCACATTTTTATTTCCTTATTTAAATTAAAATAATGTCTAGAATAGTTTCATGCTGCTATTTTTCTCTCAATAAAATTGCAACATAAAAACCATCCATGCCACCAAAAGAATCCCAAAAATCTGGTCGTAGTCGCAACCCTCCGTGACGATCAATCCATTCGGGTCTTATACCTAAACTCTTACCTGATATTAATTGTTGTCGCCAATTTTTAAAATCTTGCAAAATTTCTTCAATGATTTTCTCACCCTCTGATGGAAATAATGAACAAGTGCTATAAATCAAACGGCCACCAGGTTTTACAAAACACATAGCTTTTTTTAGAATTTCCTTTTGCTGTTCAACTAAACTATTAATTCTTCTAAAAGGCTCTAAATATTGTAATTCACAATTTCTTCTTATAGTGCCAGTTGCCGAACAAGGTGCATCCACTAAAACAAGATCAAATAGCTGCTTAATATCGAACTTGCAGATATCCTGTATAACGATATCAGCTGTTAACTTAGTTCTACTCAAGTTCTGAAAAAGTTGCCTAGCTCTTCGTTTAGATATTTCAATAGAAGTAACTTGAGCGCCCCGTGAAACCAATTGCATTGTCTTACCGCCAGGAGCAGAACATACATCAAGTGCCATTAAACCATCGATAGGGCCAAGAAGCTTAACCGGAATTGAAGCAGAAAAATCCTGTACCCACCACTCACCTTCATCAAAACCTTGAATTTTACTTACTTGAGTTTGATTGGGTAATCTAAGGGTTCCAGACGGCAATAACACACCCTGTAACAAATTAGCATAAAATTGCTCTCGTCCAGTGTCTTTAATCGTTAGATCTAGGGGAGGTCGCTTTTTTTGCGCTAAACCAAATTTTTTTATAATGCTAAATTCATACACACTTTTGAGGCTTGCTACAAAATCTTTACTCAACAATGGATCATCTAATTTTCTTCCATCTATTAATTTCTTTGCAATTTTTCTGCTGATGGCATTGACTAACCCAGAACATCCTTCCAATTTTTTATCTGCCTTAGTCAAACGAACGGCACAATCTACTGCCGCATGTATCGGTATATTATTAAATAGCATTTCTGCAGAGGCTATTCTTAAAATATTCATGACCTTGTAACTAGTTTTTTTATTCAAATTCTCCTTTATTTCATCATCAATTACTGTTAAATTTCGAAGTACCGTTTCTAATAAGGATAGGGATCTTGCTTTATCTTCTGGTATTAAATGCCAGAAAGCGAATTGTTTTTCATCCTTAATATCTGAAATCAAACGCTTTTCGATAAAAATTTTCTCTAGCATCTGTAAAACGATCCATCTACATAATAACCCATGGTTTTTGTATTTTTTTGGAATGAAAATCAAAATATTGCCTCTTTGACCTTGCGATTAATCATCAATAGACCTTTACATCCCTGTTCCTAAAAATCTATAAATAAACAAATGAAATAATTACTCTTGCTATCAACATTATTTGAGTAATATTTTTTAAAAAACAGAAATAAAATTATATCAAATCCGTATCTAAGGCCTGTCTACATGAAAAAACCTACAAAATACATAAAAAGAATGCCAGCTGAAGCAACGCGTGCTTTGAGAGAAGCAAATCAACGAAACAAAAATAAGGCCAAATCTAATTTACCTAAAGAGCTTGGAGGCAGGGATGGCCCTGAGCCTATTCGCTTTGGTGATTGGGAAAAAAACGGTATTGCCAGTGATTTTTAAATAAACTTCTTGCTATCTGAATAAAAATTTTCTATTGATTTCAATTGATACAATCTATTAAATTTTATTTTTAGAGGCCCTTTGGCCTCTTTTTATTATGTAGATCTACATGGAACACTTGATAGCGAACACGGCAATAAGTAAAAGAATAAAGGCTCAAATATTACCAGTTATTGAGCAGCTAGGTTTTGAATTAATTAAAATTAATTATACTGATGCGCAAAAAACAACGTTGCAGATTATGGTTGATAAATCGAATATTGGTATTGCAATAGAAGAATGTGCAGTAATATCTACTAATATATCTGCTATTTTAGATGTTAATGATCCTATAGATGGTGAATACAACTTAGAAATTTCTTCGCCAGGCATAAATCGCCCATTGACAAGAAAAAAAGATTTTGATTTTTGGTTTGGTCAAGAAATTAAAGTTAAAACCAACGAATTGATTGATCAAAGAAAAAACTTTCGTGGTATTTTAAGAGGTGTGGTTAATGATGAAATAAGACTAGAAATTGCTG
>PAHT02000057.1:0-3769 GCA_002705045.2 Paracoccaceae bacterium
TGAAGCTAAAAGACCATTTTCATCTGGGAGTGGATGTGCCGCCTCCACCACTTCAATATTTCTGCATTTCACACTATGACCATAAGGCGTCACAACAATACCACCAATAGGGCCTCTAAATCCTCTCTCCAATGCAAGAGCTAATTTTGCAGCGGCTTTCCCAACGCCGATAACTACTGTTTTCCCTTTGGGAGGATCGGGAATATAAGGTTGAATTATTAATTCTGGATCTGCAGCTTTAACAGCTTCATCAAATAAGGTTTTTAAAAATTTCTGAGGATGCGCTATCATATCTTAGTAGAACTACTTAACGTCACTTTTATATTTGTGTCCTTTGATTATACAATTACCTAACTCAATGTCACGCCCATTTATTATATCGGTATACATTGACATATTAACATTTCTTCCAGTAATGACGGTTGCTATTGGTCCACTTACATTTGGGATTTTTTTTGACAACAGCGCTGCAATGCCCACCACACAAGAACCCTCAGCAATAATACGATCTTCGTAGTAAAGAGTTTGCATCGCATGATAAATTTCATTTTCTGACACTGTAAAGGTATCATCAAGAAATTTTTCACATATGGTAAAGGTATATTTATTATCTAACCCGATGCCGCCACCGAGCGCATCAGCTAAGCTAGCAGTTTCAGTGACTTCCGTAGGCTTTCCATTTTTGATCGAGGCATGCATTGCAGCTCCATTCTCCATCGTCACTCCAAAAACCTTAATTTTAGGTTTTATCTCTTTTACCGCAAGAGCTATGCCGGCAGCCAGACCTCCACCAGACAACGGAAGCACAATTGACTCAATATCAGGTTTCTGGTTTAAAATCTCCAAACCTATTGTTCCTTGACCCGCTATAACATAAGGGTCATCAAAGGGAGATANTTCAACAAAGCCACTTTCACGCACGGCCTGTTGACAGGCANATTCAGCGTCTGCTTGATTTTTACCACATAAAATCACCTTAGCACCCAGACTTTTAATAGCGTCAATTTTAACCTTTGGAACCAAACTAGACATGAAAATAACTGCTCTTTTCCCCACCAGGTTGGCAGCGTATGCAATNCCACGACCATGATTTCCAGTTGAGCANCATGTCACAACCTTAGTATCTTTTGGAAGATTATGAACAGCATTCAACGCTCCTCGGATCTTAAATGCTCCTATTGGTTGCATGTTTTCTAACTTTAGAAGAAACTCATTTTTGAGTGTCTGAGATAAGTACTGCGAAGGGACGAGAGGTGTCTTATCGATTAAACGATCAAGCAACCTTTGGGCAGCAACTACACTTTTAAAATCCAAATNCATAATAAGTCNCTCTGTATCTTAGAGCAAGGTTTCTATCTGAATCTATTCGTTCTAAAAGGGTTAAAATCAAAATTGGTTCGTCTACCTAGAATAAGATCTGATACCAAACTNCCTATTTTTGGCCCTACAGTTAATCCAATATGCTGNGNCCCAAAGGCACANATGACATCCGCATATCCATCGACTGGTCCAATNAGTGGTAAACTATCAGGGGTAGAGGGCCGATGCCCCATCCAAGTTTTTTCCTCTTTAAACTCTAAGTGTGGATAAACATCTCTTATCTTTTGCCTTATTAAATTTATTGGAGCTATGGAGGGCGGAGCTTTTAATCCTCCGAACTCAACAACTCCGGCACAGCGCATACCGCCTTCCATCGGCGTCGCAATAAACTTACCATCGCTGATCATAAGAGGAAANGGTGGACATATGTTGGCACCTTTGAAAAAAACATGGTACCCTCTTTCNCTTTCTATTTTTGAATTTANNTTGAGTTTTCTTGCTAGATAGTTTGACCAAGCACCGGNGGCAATCACTATTTTATCTGCGGTCATTATNTCGCCATTTTTGAAGGTTACACTCTNATTGTTAACATCTATCACTTCNGATNGGACAAATTTCCCTCCCAAAGACCTGTAATGATCGAATAGTGCCTCAAGNTACTTCGAGGGATCTGTTATCCATGCATGATTGTCGAAGACAGCNGCACAACTATATCGCTTCGAAATATTTGGATCCAACTTNCCAATGTCAGTTCCAGTGAATTTTGTGTAATGGTAACCATAACTCGATTTAAGTCTTCTTCCCAGTTCATCATCAACAAATGCTTTCTCATCCGGATACAAAAATCCAAAACAACCCTTCTGCAAAAACTTTTCAGCCCCAGTCCCATGGGAAAGGTTTACGTGCTGCTCCACAGAATCATTCGTTAAGCTATCAAGAGCTCCAACTATCTGCACTAATTTATCGCTTGAGGCTGACTTAAGAAACGGTATTAACCAAGGTAAAAGTTTCGGGATATATCCCCATTTAACAAATAATGGACTTTGAGAGTCAAATAACATTTTAGGAATTTTTTTCAACAAACCTGGCGTTGAAATAGGAACAATTGCTGCTCGAGCAATCATACCAGCGTTTCCGTATGAAGTTTGCTTTGCGTCTCCCGGGAGCACTCGATCGACGAGAGTGACCTCTGTTCCCTCACGTTTAAGGTTTGCTCCAATTGAAACGCCAGTTATGCCTGCGCCCACAACCAACACTTTCATTGCCAATTTTTACACTCCATTTTACCCAGAAACGTCTAGCCAAACTTTAGATAGATTAATGTTTCTAAACGTGTTGACCTCCATTCACTTCAATTTCCGCACCGGATACATAGCTTGATTGGTCTGAGCACAGATAGTAAATCGTATCAGCAACTTCTTTTGTTTGACCTAATCTTCGTAAAGGCAAAACCTGTACTATCTTATCCGTACCTTCACTCAAAATATCTGTTTCAACCTCACCAGGTGCAACAGAATTTACNCGGACCCCAAGGGGACCAAAATCATTAGCCATTTCTCGTGTTAGTGCGGATAGAGCAGCTTTAGATGTGGCATAAGCTGAACCAGCGAACGGATGCACCCTGCTTCCAGCTATTGAAGTTATATTAACNACAGCTCCTTTTCCTGCCGTNAGTTCATCTTTTAAACCTCTGGCAAGCACTACAGATGCNAAAAAATTTACNTGAAAAACTTGACCCCAAACTCTTAGATCAGTATCCAAAGTNCTGAGACGTTTTCCATCATCGGCTTTNGGAGAAATGCCNGCNTTATTNATCAAAGCATGTAATTTTCCGTCTAACCGACCNTTTATTTGATCAATTGCAGCAATCGTTTGCTTTGGATCAGCTAAATCAACTTGAATGTGATTTTCCTCTCCACCGGGCCAAGGACATCTATCATCAAAAGCATTGCGAGAACATGTGATAACACGCCAACCCTCTGCTCCAAATCGTTTTACNGTNGCGTGTCCAATTCCTCGACTCGCACCTGTTAATACAACAATTTTTTTATCCAGTTCGTCCATTTACCAACTTCCTTAATCCCCACATTGATTAAGCCTAAAATTATCCTCCAATTTCATTTGCCATAGTGTCTAACTCNGGCATTACGGACTCTATACNATCAAACATCTCGTTAATTTGATTTTCCAAAATAATCAGCGGTGGACAAAATCCGATNGNATCNCCNGGAAGNGANCTNANNATNACTCCAGCATCNTGAATNANNTTTTGAGCNTTAACTGAAAATTTTTCNTTNGGNTCAATTTTTTNNCGNGTNNNAGGNACNCCNACNAATTCCATNGCNCCNATNAANCCAANAGCCCNTGTATNNCCCACACAATNAAATCTTANTCAAATTATCAACNCGNTCNANAAAAAGTGNNGNNATTGAACGNACATGNTCAACAA